>CAYTDS010000031.1:0-13301 GCA_964436555.1 uncultured Flavobacteriaceae bacterium
TATGATGATCGTATAGATCCTGTTGGAGCCTGTGTGGGTATGAAAGGCTCACGTATTCATGGAATTGTAAGAGAACTAGGCAATGAAAACATTGATGTTATTAACTGGACAAGCAACCCGCAATTGCTGGTTACAAGAGCTTTAAGTCCTGCAAGAGTTTCTTCTGTAAAATTGAACAATGAAAAAATGACAGCTCAGGTTTATCTTAGACCGGAAGAGGTTTCAAAAGCGATAGGTAGAGGAGGACATAATATTAGATTGGCCGGACAGCTTACAGGTTATGAAATTGATGTATTCCGTGAAGGTGTTGAAGAAGATGTCGAACTTGCAGAATTTTCTGATGAAATTGACGCTTGGATTATTGATGAGTTCAAAAAAGTTGGTCTTGATACTGCAAGAAGTATTTTAGAACATGATCTGGATGATCTTATAAAAAGAACCGATTTGGAGGAAGAAACAATTTTAGAAGTTGTACGCATACTAAAAGAAGAATTAGAAGATTAAGCTATATATTAGCACCAAAATACAAAGAAGAGGAATTTTATTTATGGCAGATAATGCAACAATAAGGCTTAATAAAGTACTAACAGAGCTGAATATTTCATTGGATAGGGCAGTAGATTTTCTTGCTTCAAAAGGACATGAAGTCGAGGCGAGACCAACTACAAAAATTTCTGATGAAATTCATCAAGTACTGTTAGATGAATTCCAAACTGATATGAGCAAGAAAGTTGCCTCACAGGAAGTTGGAGAAGAAAAGCGTAAAGAAAAGGAAGCCATAAGGTTACAGTTAGAGCAGGAGATAGAAGAAAAAAGAATAGCTCGAGAGAAAAAATTCGCTTCAGAACAAGTTATACGCGCCAGGACAGAACTCACCGGTCCTAAAACGGTAGGGCGTATAGATTTGGAGCCAAAGAAAAAGGAAGAACCTGTCGTAACCAAAGAACCAGAGGTAGCTAAAGAAAAAGAAAAGGAGTTAATCCCTGAAAAGGAAACCATTATAGCTCCTGAAAATAAAGAGCCTGAAATCACTGAAGTTGTTCAAGAGACACCAAAGGCAACGGAAATTCCCGAGCCAGAAATTAGCGAAACCTTGACAACACAATATCAAAAGCTTACAGGACCAAAAATTACCGGGAACAAGATAGATCTTACACAGTTTGAAAAACCCAAAAAGAAGAAAGAAGCTCCTAAAGAGATTGATAGAGGCTCTGCGGCAGACAGAAAAAAAAGAAGAAAAAGAATAATTAGCCCCAATACAGGTGCTACAACAAATGAAACACCTGCTAAACCGGCAGAGGTTAAAGGACGTCCTTTTATAGATAAAAAGGGTCCGGGGCAACGATTTACTCCTGTCTCTAAAACTGAACCTACGGAAGAAGATGTTCAAAAGCAAGTTAGAGAGACCTTAGAGAAACTTCAGGGAAAATCCAAGAAGGGAAAAGGCGCTAAATACAGAAGAGATAAAAGAGATAGCCACCGTCAACAAACAGAAAAGGATTTGGAGCAGCAGGAGTTGGAGAGCAAAATCTTAAAAGTAACTGAATTTGTTACTGCAAGTGAGGTAGCTACAATGATGGATGTTCCCACAACTAAGATTATCTCCGCTTGCATGTCTTTGGGTATAATGGTCACCATGAACCAACGTTTAGATGCGGAAACTTTATCTATTGTTGCCGAAGAGTTTGGGTTTGAAGTAGAGTTTGTTACCGCGGACTTAAAAGAATCTATTGTAGAGGTTGCGGACGCTCCTGAAGATTTAAAGCCAAGAGCGCCCATTGTAACCGTTATGGGGCATGTGGATCATGGTAAAACCTCTTTACTGGATTTTATTAGGGAAGAAAATGTAATTGCCGGAGAAAGCGGCGGAATTACACAGCATATTGGTGCTTATGGTGTTACCTTAGATAACGGTCAAAAAATAAGTTTTTTAGATACTCCTGGCCACGAAGCTTTTACGGCTATGAGGGCACGTGGAGCTCAAGTTACCGATATTGCAATAATTGTTGTAGCTGCGGATGACGATATTATGCCCCAAACAAAAGAGGCAATTAGTCACGCACAGGCTGCCGGAGTACCTATTGTATTTGCTATAAATAAAATAGATAAGCCTACTGCGAATCCGGATAAAATCAAAGAGGGTCTTGCTCAAATGAATCTTTTAGTGGAAGATTGGGGAGGTAAAATACAATCCCATGATATTTCCGCAAAAACAGGCTTAGGAGTAAAGGAACTTCTTGAAAAAGTACTTTTGGAGGCTGAATTGCTAGAGTTGAAGGCAAATCCCAACAAACTAGCTTCAGGAACTGTAGTAGAGGCTTTTCTTGATAAAGGGAGGGGTTTTATTTCCACCATATTGGTGCAATCCGGAACATTAAAAATAGGAGATTATGTCTTGGCCGGTACGTGTAGCGGGAAAGTAAAGGCCATGCAAGATGAGCGAGGAAATAGTGTCAAAGAAGTCGGTCCTTCAAGCCCTATCTCAATTCTTGGCTTAGATGGTGCGCCACAGGCCGGGGATAAATTCAATGTACTTGAAGACGAACGAGAAGCTAAACAGATTGCTACCAAGCGGGCGCAATTAATGAGAGAACAATCAGTGCGCACACAGCGGCATATCACTTTGGATGAAATCGGAAGACGAATTGCTTTAGGAGATTTCAAAGAATTAAATATTATTTTAAAAGGAGATGTGGATGGTTCTGTAGAGGCATTGACAGATTCTTTCCAAAAATTATCTACACCCGAGATACAGGTAAATATTATTCACAAGGCTGTGGGTGCAATTACAGAGTCTGATGTACTCTTGGCATCTGCATCAGACGCTATTATTATTGGATTTAATGTTAGACCAATGGGTAATGCCAAGAGCATTGCCGAAAAGGAGGAAATAGATATTAGAATGTATTCTATTATTTATGACGCTATAAATGATCTAAAGGATGCCATGGAAGGTATGCTCTCTCCTGTAATGAAGGAAGAGATTTCCGGAACAGCTGAAATTCGAGAAACATTTAAGATTTCTAAAATTGGTACTATTGCCGGCTGTATGGTTACCAATGGTAAAATATTCAGAAACTCCAGAATTCGACTTATTCGGGATGGTGTTGTTGTCTATACAGGAGAACTTTCTTCACTAAAACGATTTAAAGATGATGTGAAAGAAGTTGCGAAAGGATATGACTGCGGTCTACAAATCAAAAACTATAATGATATATTTGAAGGAGATATTGTTGAGGCTTTCCAAGAAGTTGCAGTAAAGAAAAAGTTGAAATAAGCTTATACAGTAAAAAAGGAAAAATAGAAAAAACGACTTATGAAGTCGTTTTTTCCGGTTTTAAGAGCATCGCTTCCGGATATTTCTTACGAACCTCAATGAGTCCCCGTTCAGCTTCCAACTTTGTCTTGAATTTGCCAACTCTAACACGATAACTCGGCGATTCAAAATCAATTTTTGAAAACCAATCCGGGAAATCTGAGTCTACTTGTTGTTTTATATTTTGAGCCTGTTGAAAGGATCCAAAACCAACTTGAATTCGATAGAAATCAGCATTTTCGCTTGTTAGTTTATAGATATTTAGTAGTTCGTCAATTTTGTTATCTTGATCAATGGTAATGATACCTTCTTGAGCAACACAAAACCCGGTAAAACATAACAGAAACATTGGGATTGCAAACGCTTTAATAGCTAGCTTCATAGTATGATTAATTGATTAGGCAAAGGTAATTTTTTAAAGAGTAAACAAAAAAATTTTTCATTATTTAGAATAATTATAAATTATAAATTATAAATAACTTAACATTTCCCAAATAAAGTCTATGTCGTATTTTTGCCACTAAATTTATAAGACGATAATTAAAATGATCTCATATCATAGTGTAATTATCGTGCCAAGATTTCGATAGAAATATGTTTTATATGAAAAAGGTTCAAAACCGCAATCAAATTTCTAAAATTTTAGGTGTCGCCTTAGTAGTTTTCCTACTTTTTTCCATTTCGCTTATCGCCCAGGATGATGCTAGTTCTCCAGAAACTGCTGCAACAGTAGATGAAGCTGCAACTACCGGAGGAGATGCCGCAAAAGGGAAAGCTATTTTTAATCAAAATTGCGCGGCTTGCCATGCTTTGAATAAGAAAATGACAGGTCCTGCTTTGGCAGGGGTTTCTGCAAAGTATGATAGGGAATGGCTTTATCAGTGGATAAGGAATAGCTCTGCTATGATTAAAGCAGGAGATCCGCAGGCGGTAAAGATTTACAATGAATACAATCAGGCAGCGATGACTGCTTTTCCTACCTTGTCTAACCAAGATATTGATGATATATTGGCCTATACGGATGCTCCTCCTCCAACTCCTCAGGTTCCGTCAGGTACAGTGGGTGGGGTTGTGCAGCCGGCAGCATCCTCAGGAATATCTAATGAGGTTATTTTAGGTGCTTTAGTATTGGTATTTGGACTATTGGTAATGATGCTTATTTTAGTAAACAAGACTTTAAGACGAATAGCTGAGGCTAACGGAGTTCTTGTTGAAAAGGAAAAGTCGGAAAAAGGAACTCCTATATGGAAAGCATTTGCCCAAAACCAGTTTTTGGTTTTGGTTACTTGTATCTTATTGCTATTAAGTAGTGCATACTTTGCTTATGGATGGATGATGCAGGTGGGTATTGATCAAGGTTATGCTCCTATTCAGCCTATACATTATTCTCATAAAATCCATGCAGGGGATAATAAAATTGAATGCAAATATTGTCATTCTTCTGCACGTGTATCCAAGCATTCCGGCATACCTTCTTTGAATGTGTGCATGAACTGTCATAAATCCATTTACGAATACAAAGGAAATCCTGAAGGTCCAAGTGCGGAAGATTTAGCTAACGGCTACACCAATGAGTTTTACACTGCTGAGATTAAGAAATTATATAAGGCTGTCGGCTGGGATGAAGAGAACCAAAAATACACAGGGAAGTCCGAACCTGTAAAGTGGGTTAGAATCCACAATTTACCTGATTTCGCCTATTTTAACCATTCACAGCACGTTTCTGTTGCTGGTATTGAATGTCAAACATGTCACGGACCGGTAGAAGAAATGGAAATAATGTACCAATATTCCCCTTTAACCATGGGTTGGTGTATAAATTGCCACAGAGAAACCGATGTACGTGTAGAAGGTAATGCCTATTATGAAAAAATTCATGAGGAATTATCCAAAAAATATGGGGTCGATAATCTTACTGCTGCACAAATGGGTGGTTTGGAATGTGGTAAGTGTCATTATTAATTGAATAAAAACAGAAGATAATTACAGATACATCGTATGGCATCAAACAAAATATATTGGAAAAACGAAGTGGAGTTAAATCCTGACGATTCCATTGTTGAGGCGCTAAGACAAAACGAATTTATTCAGGAGATTCCTGTAGGAGACTTCTTGGGTAACAAGGATAATTTGGCATCTAGTTCTACCAATAGAAGAGATTTTCTAAAATATGTAGGTTTTAGTACAGTAGCCGCTTCTTTAGCCGCTTGTGAAGGCCCGGTAATAAAATCCATACCTTATGTTGTGCAGCCGGAAAATATTATTCCGGGTGTCTCTAACTATTATGCTACCACCATAGCAGATGGTTATGATTTTGCCAGTATTTTGGTAAAAACACGCGAAGGCAGACCTATTAAAATAGAGAACAACACTGATGCAAAGGTAAATGGTGGGGCAAATGCACGCGTTCAGGCATCTGTATTATCCTTATACGACAGTAAAAGATTGCAGGTTCCAATGCAGAATGGGGAACCCATAGAATGGAGTACGTTAGACAGTGCAGTCAAAGCTAAGTTGGGTAGTTTAAAAAATTCCGGGAAGCAAATTGCGCTCTTAACACAAACATATGCTAGTCCATCTACAGATCGATTAATTGCTGAGTTTACTCAAGCTTTTGGCAATGTGAATCACGTGGTTTATGACGCTGTATCAGAAGAAGCTGCTTTGGCTGCGTTTGAAGCAAAGTATGGTGAAAGAGCTTTAGCAGACTACGATTTTGAAAAGGCAGAAGTAATTGTTTCTTTTGGTGCGGATTTCTTAGCTGATTGGCAAGGAGGTGGTTATGATAGCGGATACTCAAAGGGCCGTATTCCATCCAGTAAAACAAAAGGGCAAGGAAAAATGTCCAAGCACATACAGTTTGAGTCTAATATGTCTTTAACCGGTGCGAATGCCGATGTAAGAATTCCATTGACTCCAACTGAACAAAAAATTGCTTTAGCCAAACTTTACGGTAAGTTAAACGGTGTTTCGGTTAGTGGTGATTTATCGGAACGGGTGGAAAAGGCTGTAGAAAGTGCATCAGCTCAAATCAAGAAGGCAGGAAGTAATGCTGTTGTGGTAACAGGTTTAAGTGATTTTGATGCGCAACTTGTAGTTTTGGATATTAATGAAACTATACAAAGCAACGCTTTCGACATTATCTCACCAAAATATACAAGACAAGGTAGTGTTGAAAAGCTTAATAAGCTAATTGCCGATATGAAAGCGGGTATTGTAGGAGCATTGATTATAGATGGGGTTAATCCAGCTTATTCCTTACCTAATGCTACTGAATTTTTGGAAGGTTTAGAGCAGGTAGATTTATCTGTTACCTTCGCAATAAGTGATAATGAAACTGCGTATGCCTCAGAATATGTTGCAGCAGCTCCTCATTATCTGGAATCTTGGGGAGATACCCAAATTAAAAAAGGATGTTTCGGTTTAATGCAACCCACTATCAAGGAGTTGTTTGATACCAGACAGTTTCAGACATCATTACTGCAGTGGATGGGTAGTGACAAAACCTATTATGATTATATAAAAGAGACTTGGAGTACACAAATTTTAGGCGCTAGTTCGTGGAACCAGGCCTTGCATGACGGGGTGTTCTATACTGTTTTAGATACTGTCGAGGTTGAAGACACACTTACCACAGTGCAACCGGTAGTCGCTAATGTGAACACCACATCAGAAACTACTGACATTGCTATAGTTCCCGTGGCCTCCGCGGTACGGAATCTCTCCGGATCCACTGCTTCCGAAATGGAATTGGTGCTTTACACCAAAGTAGGTATGGGAGACGGATTACAGGCTAATAATCCTTGGCTACAAGAATTCCCTGATCCAATTACTAGAGTTTCCTGGGATAATTATCTTACTGTTTCCAAGGCTGATGCTGAAAAATTGGGTTTAAAAAACGAGCATGTTGCCAATGGCGGACTTGATGGTAGTTATGTTAAGCTGACGGTTAATGGAGTAGTTATAGATAATGTTCCTGTTATTATTCAACCGGGTCAGGCTGTTGGCTCAGTTGGTCTGGCTTTAGGTTACGGTAGAAAGGCAGGTTTAAAATCAGAAATGCAAACCGGCGTAAATGCTTACGCATTATACCAGGGATTTTCAAATGCCCAACCCGTTACTATAGAAAAAGGTAGTGGAATGCATGAGTTTGCATGTGTTCAACTTCACAAAACGTTAATGGGTAGAGGGGATATTATTAAGGAAACAACACTTGAAATATTTAATACCAGGGATGCTAAGGAATGGAACATAATTCCACAGGTTTCTTTGAATCATCAAGAAGTTCCTGCTACCTCAGTAGATTTATGGGATAGTTTTGATCGTTCAATCGGGCATCATTTCAATATGTCAATAGATTTAAACGCATGTACCGGTTGTGGAGCTTGTGTTATTGCATGTCATGCGGAAAATAACGTTCCGGTTGTGGGCAAGAAGGAAATTCGTCTTTCCAGAGATATGCATTGGTTGCGAATTGACAGATACTATTCCTCCGAAGAAACTTTTGAAGGAGATAATATTAAAAAAGAGGAATTTGATGGCCTTTACGGTGCTAAAGGTTCCTTAGGAGGTTTTGGAGAACTTGAAAATCCGTCAGCTAATCCACAGGTAGCTTTTCAACCGGTTATGTGTCAACATTGTAACCATGCTCCCTGTGAAACGGTTTGTCCGGTTGCCGCAACTTCACATAGCCGTCAAGGTCAAAATCACATGGCATACAACAGATGTGTAGGAACAAGATACTGCGCTAATAACTGTCCTTACAAAGTGCGTCGTTTCAATTGGTTCTTGTATAATAATAATGATGAATTTGATTATTACATGAATAACGATTTGGGCAAAATGGTTATAAACCCGGATGTTAATGTAAGATCCAGAGGGGTTATGGAAAAATGCTCTTTATGTATTCAAAGAACTCAAAAGACTATTTTGGATGCAAAACGTGATGGCCGCGTAATTAAAGATGGGGAGTTCCAAACAGCATGTTCTTCAGCTTGTAGTAATGGAGCCATTATCTTTGGCGATATTAATGATCAGGAAAGTAAAGTGGCAGAATTAAAGGAAAGTGATCGTGTATATCATTTGTTGGAACATGTTGGTACACAGCCCAACGTTTTTTATCATGTAAAGGTGAGGAACACCAACCAATCATAATCAATAATAAAAGGAACGTAACTATAACATAAATTATGGCGTCGCATTACGAAGCACCTATACGAAAACCCCTAGTTCTTGGAGACAAAGGCTACCACGACATTTCTGTGGATATAGCTGCTCCTGTAGAAGGTAGAGCTAATAAACAGTGGTGGATTGTATTTTCCATTGCGTTAGTAGCATTCCTTTGGGGTGTCGGGTGTATTATATATACTATTTCCACAGGTATTGGTGTCTGGGGATTGAATAAAACAGTGGGCTGGGCCTGGGATATTACCAACTTCGTTTGGTGGGTAGGTATTGGCCATGCTGGGACGTTAATATCTGCGGTACTTTTGTTATTCAGGCAAAAGTGGAGAATGGCTATTAACCGTTCTGCTGAGGCAATGACCATATTTTCCGTTATTCAGGCCGGACTTTTTCCAGTGATTCACATGGGTCGGGTATGGGTTGCATACTGGGTATTACCAATCCCTAACCAATTTGGTTCTCTATGGGTAAACTTTAACTCTCCGCTCTTGTGGGACGTTTTTGCAATCTCTACATACCTTTCTGTTTCTTTGGTATTTTGGTGGACTGGTTTATTACCGGATTTCGCGATGATTCGGGACAGGGCTGTTAAACCATTTCAAAAGAAAATATACAGTTTGTTAAGTTTTGGGTGGAGCGGTCGCGCTAAGGACTGGCAGCGCTTTGAAGAGGTATCTTTGGTATTGGCAGGTTTGGCAACACCTCTGGTACTTTCTGTACACACTATTGTATCATTTGATTTCGCCACTTCGGTAATTCCGGGATGGCATACTACCATATTTCCTCCTTACTTTGTGGCAGGAGCTGTTTTCTCCGGATTTGCAATGGTAAATACTTTGTTGATTATTATGCGTAAAGTTTGTAGTCTGGAAGCTTATATTACGGTACAACATATTGAGTTGATGAATATCGTAATTATGATTACAGGGTCTATTGTAGGCTGCGCATATATTACAGAATTATTTATGGCGTGGTACTCCGGTGTTGAATATGAGCAATATGCCTTTTTAAACAGAGCTACAGGACCTTACTGGTGGGCATATTGGGCAATGATGACCTGTAATGTTTTTTCTCCTCAGTTTATGTGGTCTAAGAAGCTCAGAACAAGCATCATGTTTTCGTTCTTTATTTCCATTATAGTTAACATAGGGATGTGGTTTGAGCGGTTTGTAATTATAGTAACGTCTCTGCATAGAGATTACTTACCATCTTCATGGACTATGTTTTCTCCAACATTT
Organism: uncultured Flavobacteriaceae bacterium; assembly: GCA_964436555.1. GTDB lineage: Bacteria > Bacteroidota > Bacteroidia > Flavobacteriales > Flavobacteriaceae > Aurantibrevibacter. The sequence goes on from CAYTDS010000031.1 coordinate 9,739, forward strand.
GTAGATATTGGTATTTTTATAGGTACTTTAGGGTTCTTCTTTGTGCTTTTCTTATTGTATGCAAGAACCTTTCCTGTAATCGCGCAAGCAGAAGTAAAGTCAATTTTAAAATCCTCAGGAGAACGATATAAGAAACTAAGGGATGCAGGACAGCCTTTATACCATATTATTCATGCTACACCCGTTCCTGAAAAGGAGATTGTTTCTGTGGAAGCAAGTAAGGAAGATGTTTCTAAACTCTTGGGAACCTTGGGTGTTTTTGATGCTTCAAAGAGCACACCGGACGATTTGAAAAAGGTGAAGGGAATAGGACCTCAAATGGAACAAACCTTAAACAAAATCGGGATATTCAGTTTTGCCCAAGTGGCTAAAATGACTCAAAAGGAATATGATTTATTAGATTCTATAACAGGATCCTTTCCGGGTAGAGCGCAAAGAGATGATTGGGCAGGACAAGCCAAAACTTTAAATAACAAGAAATAGCTATGGCATCTAAGGTTATACAGGCATATTATAATGATGATGATGTGCTTATGCATGCGGTCAAAAAGGTAAAAGCGGCCAAATATCATATAGAGGAAGTATATTGCCCTTTTCCTGTTCACGGTTTGGATAAGGCAATGGGCTTGGCTCCAACAAGAATCGCAATCACTTCTTTTATGTACGGTTGTGTTGGGCTTACTGTGGCGATTGTAATGATGAATTTTATTATGATTGAAGACTGGCCACAAGACATAGGTGGTAAGCCAAGTTTTAGTTACATAGAAAACATGCCTGCTTTTGTGCCAATTATGTTTGAGTTGACCGTATTCTTTGCAGCGCATTTAATGGTAATAACATTTTACCTGCGAAGTAGATTATGGCCCTTTAAAAAGGCTGAAAATCCTGATCCTAGGACAACAGATGATCATTTTGTGATGGAGATTGAGATTCACGATAATGAAAAAGAATTAAAAGAAATTCTTTTGGAGTCAGGTGCAGTAGAAATAAACATTTCAGAAAAGTAGTTGTAGCATATGAAAAGTTTAAAATATATAGGAATAATTATAGGGCTTGTTTTTACGGTTGCCTCTTGTTCTCATAAAAATAGTAGGAATGTGGAATACATGCCAAACATGTACTACCCGGTTGGCTATGAGACCTATGGAGAAATCAGTTTTCAGCCGAACGGTATGGAAGCTGGTGTTCCTGTTGAAAATACCATATCCCGGGGATGGATGCCTTACGAGTTTGATAATTCCTTGGTGGGAAAGGATTCAGCGAGATTGCAATTGAGTCCGCTAGACTCTTTACAGAAAGATAAAAATTTGGCAGCTGGAATGCAATTGTATACAGTTTATTGTGCTATTTGCCACGGAGACAAAGGAGATGGCAAAGGTTATCTGGTAGAACGAGAAAAAATATTGGGTATTCCAAGCTATGCCGATGAGGCTCGCAATATTTCGGTAGGAAGCACATATCATACCATTTATTATGGATTAAACTCCATGGGCTCTTACGCCGGACAATTGAATACCTCCGAGCGCTGGTTGGTTTCAGAATATGTTATGAAATTAAAGGAAGACTTAACAAAATAATATATAGACCTAGAAGTATGTACACTTTTTCAAATAGACTAAAAATAGCTTCTGTTGCTTTGATGATTATAGGGGCACTGGGTATAGGTATTGGTTTTGTTTCAGCACCTGGCACAGTAGAACAAGCAAAGGCGATGGTTGCAAGTCATGATGATGGTCATAATGGAAGTTCGCATGAGGTAGTCGCTTCTGATGTTCATGGTGAAGCAGTAGGGCATGACAGTTCGCATGACGAACATTTGCTACATCAACTACAAAACAGGCCTTGGGCTGCTTTGTATGTTGCTGCCTTCTTTTTTATGATGATAGCCTTAGGTACCTTGGCTTTTTACGCTATTCAAAGAGCTGCACAAGCAGGTTGGTCGCCATTGCTTTTTAGAGTTATGGAGGGAATTACAGCTTACTTGGTACCCGGGGGAATAATTGTTTTTGTAATCTTGGTGTGTTCAGTACTTCATATGAACCATTTATTTGTTTGGATGGATAGTGAGGTTGTTGCGCATGACAGGCTTTTGCAGGGAAAATCGGGATACTTAAACGGAACTTTCTTTTTAGTTAGAGCTGCATTCTTTTTAGGCGGGTGGATACTTTACCGCGAGTTTTCCAGAAAGTTTTCTCTAGCTCAGGATAATGCCACTGATGATAGTAATTTTAAAAAGAATTTTAGAATTTCTGCTGGATTTTTGGTATTCTATTTGGTAACTGAATCCATGATGTCATGGGACTGGATTATGAGCGTTGATCCACATTGGTTCAGCACTTTGTTTGGGTGGTATGTATTTGCCAGTATGTTCGTTTCGGGCATAACCGTGATTGCTATTGTAACCATTTATTTAAAGTCAAAAGGCTATTTAGAGCAAGTAAATAACAGTCACATTCACGATTTGGCTAAATTTATGTTTGGAATAAGCATTTTCTGGACTTACCTGTGGTTCTCTCAATTTATGCTGATTTGGTACTCAAATATCCCGGAAGAGGTAACTTATTTTGTAACTCGCATAGAAGATTATAAACTGCCATTTTTTGGAATGGTGGTTATGAATTTTGTTTTCCCATTCCTCATTCTTATGAATAGTGATTTTAAAAGGGTTAACTGGTTCGTAATTATGGCTGGAATTGTTATTCTTGTCGGGCATTACATAGATATTTTTAACATGATAATGCCTGCTACCGTTGGAGATCAGTGGTTTATTGGCATCCCTGAGATTGGAGCCGTTTTGTTTTTTGCCGGATTGTTCATTTTTTGGGTTTTTAGGGCGCTATCAAAAGCACCATTGCAACCAAAAAGAAATCCGTTTATTGAAGAAAGTCGGCGTTTTCATTATTAATATTATAGTTTAAAAGCATAACAGAAGATACAATGACTGCACTCTTAACCATAGCTGTTTTAGTATTAGTGGCAATTGCGATTTGGCAGATGACCAAGATTTTTGAATTGTCCCAAATTAAAGCAGATGATTCCCAAATAGCTAACGATACAGATAATCGCTATAACGGTTATTTGATGTTCGCGTTCTTAATTTTTATTTACGGAATTACCATATTTAGTTTTTGGAAATATTCTAAGTTTCTGTTGCCAGAAGCGGCTTCGGAGCATGGAGGAGAGTATGATACTTTAATGGTGGTTTCATTTGTAATTATTTTTATTGTACAGACGCTTACGCAAGCTTTGTTACATTATTTTGGATACAAGTACAGAGGTGTAAAAGGAAAGAAAGCTCTTTTTTATGCAGATAATGATAGATTGGAGTTCATATGGACAATAATTCCTGTAATCGTATTAGCAGGATTAATCCTTTGGGGACTTTACACATGGACCAATATCATGGATATCAATGAGGATGACGATCCCTTAATTGTGGAGTTATATGCCCAGCAGTTTAACTGGACTGCAAGATACGGCGGTGAAGATAATGTTTTGGGTGAAGCTCATGTTAGAATGATTGATTTGGACAAAGCCAATGTTCTAGGTTTAGATGAAGCAGA
>CAYTDS010000031.1:13401-15313 GCA_964436555.1 uncultured Flavobacteriaceae bacterium
TGCGGAAAATCGCATTATAATATGCAGATGAAGATTATAGTGGAGACGGAGGAAGAGTACAATAAGTGGATTGCCAGTCAACAGACCTTTGGTCAAACCATGGCACCCGCTGAATAAACTTGGCTATATAAAGAAAATTAATAATATTAAACATTAAGACTATGTCTTCAGCTACGAATCATCACGAGGAAGATCATTCACATGATCATGGACATCATCATAAGGAAACTTTTGTAACGAAATACATATTTAGTCAAGATCATAAAATGATATCAAAGCAGTATCTGGTTACTGGTTTGATAATGGGTTTTGTTGGCATTGCAATGTCACTTTTATTTCGCATGCAATTGGCATGGCCAGGACAGTCTTTCCCCATCTTTGAGACTTTGCTAGGTAAGTGGGCGCCGGGAGGAGTAATGGATGCAGACGTTTATTTGGCATTGGTGACAATACATGGAACTATTATGGTATTTTTTGTGTTAACTGCCGGTTTAAGCGGAACCTTCAGTAATCTGCTAATACCACTTCAAATTGGCGCCAGAGATATGGCTTCAGGATTTTTAAACATGGTTTCTTATTGGTTATTTTTCCTGTCATCTGTTATAATGATTATTTCACTATTTGTCGAAGCTGGTCCTGCTTCTGCCGGATGGACGGTTTATCCTCCATTAAGTGCACTTCCAATGGCACAGGCAGGTTCGGGAATGGGAATGACTTTATGGCTGGTATCAATGGCTATATTTATTGCGTCTTCTTTACTTGGTTCATTGAATTATATTGTGACAGTAATTAATTTGCGAACAAAGGGAATGTCGATGACACGATTACCATTAACAATTTGGGCCTTTTTTGTTACGGCTATAATTGGAGTAATATCATTCCCAGTTTTGTTATCCGCTGCCTTACTCCTAATTATGGATAGAAGTTTTGGCACATCTTTCTTTTTATCCGATATTTTTATTCAAGGAGAAGTATTACATTATCAAGGAGGCTCACCGGTTCTATATGAACACCTATTTTGGTTCTTAGGTCACCCTGAAGTGTATATTGTATTGTTGCCGGCTTTGGGCATTACCTCTGAGGTTATGTCAACTAATGCACGTAAACCAATTTTTGGTTATCGAGCCATGATTGCTTCAATTTTGGCCATAGCATTTTTGTCTACAATAGTATGGGGTCACCACATGTTTATCTCTGGGATGAATCCTTTTTTAGGTTCGGTGTTTACATTTACAACCTTACTGATAGCTATTCCTTCTGCGGTGAAAGCTTTTAACTATATTACAACATTATGGAAAGGTAATTTGCAATTAAATCCGGCAATGTTGTTCTCCATTGGTTTGGTTTCTACCTTTATTTCCGGTGGTTTAACAGGTATTATTCTAGGAGACAGTACTTTGGACATTAATGTCCACGATACGTATTTTGTAGTTGCTCACTTTCACTTAGTAATGGGCATATCCGCTTTGTACGGTCTTTTTGCTGGAGTATACCACTGGTTCCCTAAAATGTATGGCCGAATGTTGAATAAGAATTTGGGTTACATACACTTTTGGGTAACTGCCGTGTGCGCTTATGGAGTGTTTTTCCCAATGCATTTTGTTGGAATGGCGGGGGTACCAAGAAGATATTATCAAAATACCGCTTTTCCCATGTTCGATGAGTTGAGCAATGTACAGGTGTTAATGACCACTTTTGCAATTATTGCAGGAGCTGCTCAGTTAGTTTTCTTATATAATTTTATACACAGTATTTTCTATGGAAAAAAGACAGTACAAAATCCATGGAGTTCCAACACTTTGGAATGGACTGCCCCTGTTGAGCATATGCATGGAAACTGGCCGGGAGAAATTCCACATGTACACCGATGGCCATACGATTATAGTAAAACCTTCGAAAATGGTGAGTATAT
>CAYTDS010000032.1:0-15283 GCA_964436555.1 uncultured Flavobacteriaceae bacterium
GTAAATATAAACGGGTGTAGCTCAGTTGGTAGAGCACTGGTCTCCAAAACCAGGTGTCGGGAGTTCGAGTCTCTCCTCCCGTGCCAAGATAAATAGCTAAACGATAAATAACGTTAAGCAGTCCATTAAAGAAAAGTATCGCTGATGTTTACATATATAAAGGAGTCCATCGAAGAACTTAAGAACAATGTTACGCTTCCTACTAGAGCAGAGGCTTCGAATCTTATGGTAGTGGTAGCCGTTTTTTCCATTTTGTTCGCCTTGGCCACTTGGGGTGTTGACAGTTTATTTAGCAAATTGATTCAGTTGTATTTCAATAAATTAATAAATTAAGTAGAACCCCATGTCAGAAGTGTTGGAGAAGAAATGGTATGTGGTAAGGGCGGTAAGCGGCCAAGAAAACAAAATTAAAGGTTACATCGAAAGCGAAGTGGCCAGAGTAGGTTTTTCAGATTATCTCGAAGAAGTTTTGGTTCCTACGGAGAAGGTTGTGCAAATCAGAAATGGAAAGAAAATAAATAAAGAACGTGTTTATTTTCCTGGATATATTATGATTAAAGCCAATTTAGGTGGGGAAATGGTTCATATTATTAGATCCATTACAAATGTAATTGGATTTTTAGGTGAAACGAAAGGGGGAGATCCGGTTCCATTAAGAAAATCTGAGGTAAACAGAATGCTGGGCAAGGTTGATGAATTGGCAGTAAACACAGATAGTGTGTCCATACCGTTCGTTATTGGGGAAACTATTAAGGTTATAGATGGTCCATTTAACGGTTTTAATGGTACTGTAGAGAAAATAAATGAAGAGAAGCGTAAACTAGAGGTAATGGTTAAAATTTTCGGAAGAAAAACACCATTGGAACTTAGTTATATGCAGGTAGAAAAAGTTTAAGAAGAACTGTTACATATTTAAAAGTTGTGTTGCTTCCAAAAACACACTTTAGTTAAATTTAGAACAATGGCAAAAGAAATTAGTAAAGTAGTTAAACTACAAGTTAAGGGAGGTGCTGCGAATCCATCGCCACCGGTTGGACCTGCTTTAGGTGCTGCCGGAGTCAATATAATGGAGTTCTGTAAGCAGTTTAATGCACGTACTCAGGATAAACCTGGCAAGGTTTTGCCAGTTGCGATTACGGTTTATAAGGATAAATCATTTGACTTTGTCGTAAAGACACCGCCAGCTGCAGTTCAACTTATGGAAGCAGCTAAGATTAAAAAGGGATCTGGCGAGCCGAACAGAAATAAAGTGTCTAGTGTGTCTTGGGATCAAATAAAATTAATCGCTGAGGATAAAATGGTGGATCTAAACGCCTTTACCATGGAATCTGCCATGAGTATGGTTGCAGGAACAGCTAGGTCTATGGGGTTAAAAGTCTCAGGAACCAGACCTTTTTAAAATCTTAAAAGTAAGAGAATGGCAAAATTGACAAAAAAGCAAAAGGAAGCTCATTCCAAGATAGAGAAAAACAAAATCTATTCTTTGAATGAAGCATCTGCTTTGGTAAAAGAAATAACTAATGTAAAATTCGATGCATCTGTAGATATCGCAGTTCGTTTGGGTGTAGACCCAAGAAAGGCGAATCAGATGGTACGTGGGGTTGTTACCCTTCCACATGGAACAGGTAAAGATGTTAAGGTTTTAGCACTAGTAACCCCTGATAAAGAGGCAGAGGCTAAAGAAGCCGGAGCGGATTATGTTGGGTTAGATGATTATTTGGATAAAATTAAAAACGGTTGGACTGATGTTGATGTAATCATCACTATGCCAAGTGTTATGGGTAAGTTAGGACCGTTAGGGAGAATTTTAGGACCACGTGGACTAATGCCCAATCCAAAGACAGGTACAGTTACAATGGATGTGGCCAAGGCCGTGGCAGAAGTTAAAGCTGGTAAAATTGATTTTAAGGTAGATAAAACAGGTATCGTTCATGCTGCAATAGGAAAGGCATCATTTTCTTCGGATAAAATTGCAGGCAATGCAAAGGAGCTTTTAGATACGTTGACTAAATTAAAACCTACTGCGGCGAAAGGCGTGTATATGAAGAGTGTTTATCTTTCCAGTACTATGAGCCCAAGTGTGCAATTTGATCCTAAAACCGCTTAAGGGGAGTTAAAATTTTTATTATGACAAGAGAAGAAAAATTAAGCGTTATACAAGATTTAACTGTACAGTTAAGTAATAGTAACACGATTTACCTTGCAGATATTTCTGGTCTGGACGCAGTAAACACCTCAGATTTAAGAAGAGCTTGTTTCAAGGCTAATATAAAATTGGCAGTTGTTAAAAACACTTTACTTGCCAAGGCAATGGAAGCTTCTGATAAGGATTTTGGTGAACTTCCAGAGGTACTAAAGGGAAATACTTCACTAATGTTTTCAGAAACTGGAAACGCCCCTGCAAAGCTTATTCAGACTTTTAGAAAAAAATCTAAGAAGCCTGTCTTAAAAGGTGCTTTTATAGCCGAAGCAATATATATTGGTGATAATCAATTAGATGCTTTGGTTAATATTAAGTCAAGGGAAGAGATGATTGGTGAAATTATAGGATTGTTGCAATCCCCTGCCAAGAATGTTATCTCCGGACTTAAATCTGGAGGAGGTAAACTTGCAGGTATTCTAAAGACCTTATCAGAAAAATAGCAAAAACGTACGCACTAAAAAACAATTATATTTTTAAAATTTTTATTAAACGATAGAAAAATGGCAGATTTAAAAGATTTCGCAGAACAATTGGTTAACTTAACCGTGAAGGAAGTAAATGAGTTAGCTAAGATTTTAAAAGATGAATATGGTATTGAGCCAGCTGCTGCAGCTGTTGCTGTTGCCGTAGGTGGAGGAGCTGGTGATGCCGGAGAAGTAGCAGAAGAAAAAACTGAATTTGATGTGATTCTTAAGGCTGCTGGTGCTTCTAAATTAGCAGTAGTAAAGCTGGTTAAGGAATTAACTGGTTTAGGATTAAAAGAAGCTAAAGATATTGTTGATAGCGCTCCAAAACCTATCAAAGAAGGTATCACTAAAGATGAGGCAGAAGGAATTAAGAAATCCTTAGAAGAAGCAGGAGCAGAAGTTGAGCTTAAATAATAGCACCAACCACACTATTTTGGGTTTAGGTCTTTTCACTTTTAGTGGTTAGACCTATACCCTTTTAATGGTATATAAAGTTATATACTACTTACTTTAGTATTCATAATCAAAATTTTGTCCATTGATGTTCACAAATCAAACTGAAAGAATAAGTTTCGCATCCGCTAAGAACATACCAGATTATCCGGATTTCTTGGACATTCAGATTAAATCATTTCAAGATTTTTTTCAACTTGAAACTAAATCTGACGAGAGAGGCAATGAAGGCTTGTATAATACTTTCATGGAAAACTTTCCAATCACAGATACACGAAATCAGTTTATATTAGAGTTTTTAGATTATTTTGTAGATCCACCTAGATATTCAATACAGGAATGTATAGAACGTGGACTTACGTATAGTGTTCCATTAAAGGCTCGACTTAAACTCTATTGTACAGATCCTGAACATGAGGATTTCGAGACAATTGTACAAGATGTTTATCTTGGAACTATACCTTATATGACTCCTAGTGGTACATTTGTAATTAATGGAGCGGAAAGAGTTGTTGTTTCACAACTTCATAGGTCTCCTGGGGTATTCTTTGGACAGTCGTTCCATGCAAATGGCACCAAATTGTATTCTGCAAGGGTAATTCCTTTTAAAGGTTCTTGGATAGAGTTTGCCACCGATATCAATGGGGTTATGTATGCCTATATTGATAGAAAAAAGAAATTACCGGTTACTACTTTGTTTAGAGCAATTGGCTTTGAGCGAGATAAAGATATTTTGGAGATTTTTGACCTTTCAGAGGAGGTAAAAGTTTCTGTGGCAGGCTTAAAGAAAGTTTTGGGTCGTAAATTGGCTGCTAGAGTTTTAAATACTTGGCATGAGGATTTCGTGGATGAGGATACAGGCGAAGTAGTTTCCATTGAAAGGAATGAAATTATTCTAGATAGGGATACTATTTTGGAAAAAGATCATTTGAATCAGATTTTGGATGCTGATGTAAAAACCATTTTGTTGCATAAGGAGAATAATGCCCAAAGTGATTACGGTATCATTCACAATACATTACAAAAAGATCCAACAAATTCAGAAAAGGAGGCTGTGGAACATATCTACCGTCAGTTGCGTAATGCCGAGCCGCCCGATGAAGAAACGGCTCGAGGTATTATCGATAAACTATTCTTTTCGGATCAACGCTATAACTTAGGTGAAGTAGGTCGTTACCGAATGAATAAAAAATTAGGTTTGAATATTGGAATGGACAAGCAGGTTTTGACCAAAGAAGATATCATAACCATTATAAAATACTTAATTGAGCTTATCAATTCCAAGGCAGAAATTGATGATATCGATCACCTTTCAAATCGTCGTGTAAGAACAGTAGGTGAGCAGCTGTCTCAGCAGTTTGGAGTGGGTCTTGCCCGTATGGCCAGAACCATCCGTGAGCGGATGAACGTTCGTGATAATGAGGTTTTTACTCCAATAGATTTGATTAATGCAAAGACTTTGTCCTCTGTAATCAACTCTTTCTTTGGCACGAATCAGTTATCTCAATTTATGGATCAGACCAACCCTTTGGCTGAAATTACACATAAAAGGAGGTTATCAGCTCTAGGGCCAGGAGGTCTTTCCCGAGAAAGAGCAGGTTTTGAGGTTCGTGACGTTCACTATACTCATTATGGACGATTATGTCCAATAGAAACACCGGAAGGACCAAATATTGGACTAATTTCTTCCTTAGCGGTTTTTGCTAAGGTAAATTCAATGGGTTTTCTGGAAACTCCATATCGCAAAGTTGATAGTGGCAAGGTAAACACCAAGGAGTTTATTTATTTAAGTGCTGAGGAAGAAGAGGGAATGAAAATAGCACAAGCTAATATTCCTTTAAAGGATGGTGGAGCAATAGAAATAGATAAGGTAATTGTAAGAGAGGAAGGAGATTTCCCTGTGGTAGATCCTTCAGATGTAAACTATACAGATGTTGCCCCGAATCAAATTGCATCTATATCTGCATCCTTGATTCCGTTCTTAGAACATGATGATGCAAACAGGGCCTTAATGGGTTCTAACATGATGAGACAGGCAGTACCTTTGTTAAAACCGGAAGCACCCATTGTAGGAACTGGTCTTGAGCGTCAAGTAGCATCGGATTCACGGGTTTTAATTAATGCAGAAGGAGACGGAGTTATTGAGTATGTTGATGCAGAAAAGATCAAAATTAAATACACTAGAACAGAAGAAGAGCGACTGGTTAGTTTTGAGGAAGATTCTAAAACTTATGAATTGGTTAAGTTTAGAAAAACCAATCAGGGTACCAGTATTAATTTAAAACCGATAGTAAGAAAAGGGGATAAGGTTAAAAAAGGTCAGGTTTTATGTGAAGGCTATGCTACAGAAAGTGGTGAACTTGCTCTTGGAAGAAACCTTACCGTTGCGTTTATGCCATGGAAAGGGTACAATTTTGAAGATGCAATTGTAATTTCTGAAAAAGTTGTTCGCGAGGATATCTTTACATCTATTCACGTAGATGAATATTCTTTGGAGGTAAGAGATACTAAATTGGGTGCTGAAGAACTTACTAATGATATCCCCAATGTATCTGAAGAGGCTACCAGAGATTTGGATGAATACGGAATGATTCGTATTGGTGCAGAAGTAAAGCCTGGTGACATTCTAATTGGAAAAATAACACCCAAAGGAGAATCAGATCCAACTCCGGAGGAGAAATTGCTACGTGCTATTTTTGGTGATAAAGCCGGAGATGTTAAAGACGCATCTTTAAAAGCGCCCCCATCATTAAATGGTGTTGTTATTGACAAGAAATTGTTTTCGAGATCTGTTAAAGATAAACGAAGACGTTCTGAAGATAAGGAAGCCATCTCTAAACTAGAGTTGGAGTACGAAGTTAAATTTGAACAACTTAAGGACATTTTAATTGAAAAGCTTTTTGTCCTTGTCAATGGAAAGACATCTCAGGGTGTTTTGAATGACCTTGGAGAAGAGGTCCTTCCTAAGGGAAAGAAATACACCATGAAAATGCTTAATGCAGTAGATGATTTCGCGCATTTGGTATCTGGTAGCTGGACTACAGATAAGGAAAGTAATACTTTGGTAGCAGATTTGTTACACAACTATAAAATCAAATTGAATGACCTTCAAGGAAACTTAAGGAGGGATAAGTTCACGATTTCTGTTGGGGACGAGTTACCTGCAGGAATTATGAAGTTGGCCAAGGTTTACATTGCCAAAAAGCGCAAATTAAAGGTTGGTGATAAAATGGCAGGACGTCATGGAAACAAAGGTATCGTTTCTCGTATTGTACGCCATGAGGATATGCCTTTCTTAGAAGATGGGACACCTGTAGATATTGTTTTGAATCCGTTGGGAGTACCTTCACGTATGAACATAGGACAAATTTATGAAACCGTACTTGGGTGGGCGGGTTTAAAACTAGGCAAGAAATATGCTACTCCAATTTTTGATGGGGCAACTTTAGACCAAATTAACGCTTACACAGATGAAGCCGGAATACCACGATTTGGACATACTTATTTGTATGACGGTGGAACGGGTCAGCGTTTTGACCAACCAGCTACCGTTGGGGTAATTTATATGCTGAAGTTAGGGCATATGGTGGATGATAAAATGCATGCACGCTCCATAGGACCATATTCATTAATTACGCAACAACCATTGGGCGGTAAAGCCCAGTTTGGAGGCCAGCGTTTTGGGGAGATGGAAGTTTGGGCTCTAGAGGCATACGGAGCATCCGCAACCTTACGTGAAATTTTGACTGTTAAATCTGACGATGTTATTGGTAGGGCAAAGACCTACGAAGCCATTGTTAAAGGAGAGACCATGCCAGAACCCGGATTACCGGAATCTTTTAATGTTTTAATGCACGAACTTAAAGGTTTGGGCTTGGACATTAGATTAGAGGAATAGAAAGGGGTTTTTGAATACATTTTGTAATATACAACACATTTAATTTACGATCACCATAGTGTTATGGCTAGAATAAAAGACAATAATACAGTTAAGAGGTTTGATAAAATTTCAATCGGTTTGGCATCTCCGGAATCTATTTTGGCAGAGTCAAGAGGCGAAGTTCTAAAACCGGAAACCATTAATTACAGAACCCACAAACCAGAGCGCGATGGCCTTTTTTGTGAGCGTATATTTGGTCCGGTTAAGGATTATGAGTGTGCCTGCGGAAAGTATAAAAGAATTCGCTACAGGGGAATTGTGTGCGACCGTTGTGGTGTGGAGGTGACAGAAAAAAAGGTAAGAAGGGACAGGGTTGGCCATATTAATTTGGTTGTGCCTGTTGCGCATATCTGGTATTTCCGTTCGCTACCAAACAAAATAGGTTACTTGTTAGGATTGCCTTCCAAGAAGTTGGATATGATTATCTATTATGAAAGATATGTGGTCATTCAACCCGGTATCGCAAAAAATCCCGATGGCGAGGAACTTCAGAAGTTAGATTTCTTAACTGAAGAAGAATACTTGAATATTTTGGAATCTATTCCGCAAGAAAACCAGTATTTGGAAGATTCAGATCCTAACAAATTTATTGCAAAAATGGGAGCTGAATGCCTTATCGATCTTTTGGCAAGAATAGATTTAAATGAACTTTCTTATGATTTAAGGCATAGAGCCAATACAGAAACTTCAAAACAGCGGAAGACAGAAGCTTTAAAGCGTTTGCAAGTTGTAGAATCCTTGAGAGAATCCCAGGACAACAGGGAAAACAGACCGGAATGGATGATTATGAAAGTTATTCCGGTTATACCACCAGAATTAAGACCTTTAGTTCCTCTAGATGGTGGACGTTTTGCTACTTCGGATTTAAATGATTTGTATAGAAGGGTAATTATCCGTAATAATCGATTAAAAAGATTGGTTGAAATTAAGGCACCCGAAGTAATTCTTAGAAATGAGAAACGAATGCTGCAGGAGGCAGTAGACTCATTATTTGATAATACTCGTAAGGCTTCTGCTGTTAAAACAGAATCCAACCGACCATTGAAATCGCTATCAGATTCGCTAAAAGGTAAACAAGGTCGTTTCCGTCAGAACTTGTTGGGTAAGCGAGTAGATTACTCTGCCCGATCTGTAATCGTTGTTGGACCTGAAATGAAGCTTTTTGAATGTGGTCTTCCAAAAGATATGGCTGCTGAACTTTACAAACCGTTTGTTATCCGAAAATTGATAGAAAGAGGCATTGTAAAGACCGTGAAATCGGCCAAGAAAATAATTGATAAAAAAGAACCCGTAGTTTGGGACATTCTGGAAAACGTACTAAAAGGTCATCCTGTATTGTTAAACCGAGCCCCAACGTTGCACAGATTGGGTATACAGGCTTTTCAGCCAAAACTTATAGAGGGAAAGGCTATTCGCTTACACCCCTTGGTATGTACAGCGTTTAATGCGGATTTCGATGGAGATCAAATGGCAGTACATTTACCGTTAGGTCCGGAAGCTATTTTAGAATGTCAATTATTGATGTTGGCATCACATAATATCTTAAATCCTGCTAACGGTTCGCCAATTACAGTACCATCACAGGATATGGTCTTGGGACTTTATTATATGACTAAAGAAAGAAAATCTACTCCCGAAGTACCGGTTAAAGGCGAAGGTTTGGTTTTTTATTCTGAAGAAGAAGTGGAGATTGCTTTTAATGAAGGCAAAGTTCACTTAAACGCTGGAATTAAAGTAAGGACTAAAGATTTCAACGCGGAGGGAGAATTGGTGAACCAAATCATATCTACAACAGTAGGTAGGGTATTGTTTAATATGGAAGTTCCAGAGCAGGCAGGGTTTGTAAATGAAGTTTTAAACAAGAAATCTTTAAGAGATATTATCGGAAAGATATTAAGTGTTACTGATGTTCCTACCACTTCAGATTTCTTGGATAAGATAAAGACTATGGGTTATGAGTTCGCCTTTAAGGGTGGCTTATCCTTTAGCTTGGGAGATATTATTATCCCGCCGGAGAAATATGATATGATTGCTGATGCTAACGGACAGGTAGATGGTATTATGGCCAACTATAACATGGGTCTTATCACCAACAATGAGAGATACAATCAGGTTATTGACGTTTGGACTTCAACCAACGCAATGCTGACAGAATTGGCAATGAAACGAATTAGAGAAGACCAACAAGGTTTCAACTCCGTTTATATGATGCTGGATTCCGGTGCAAGGGGCTCTAAAGAGCAGATTCGCCAGTTAACAGGGATGCGTGGATTAATGGCGAAACCTAAAAAATCAACTGCAGGTGGAGGTGAAATTATAGAAAACCCGATTCTTTCTAACTTTAAAGAAGGATTATCAATTTTAGAGTATTTTATATCTACACACGGGGCCCGTAAGGGTCTTGCAGATACTGCTCTTAAGACCGCTGACGCAGGTTATTTAACTCGTCGTTTGGTGGATGTTTCCCAGGATGTAATTATCAATACAGAAGACTGTGGAACATTGCGAGGTGTTTTGGTTGAAGCGTTAAAGAAGAACGAGGAAATTGTAGAGTCTTTAGGTGAACGAATTCTAGGTAGGGTTTCTTTACATGATGTTTATAATCCTTTGACAGAAGAGCTTATTCTTAGGGCAGGTGAGGAGATTTCCGAAGGTGATGTTAAGAAAATAGAAGAGTCCCCTATCGAAAAAGTAGAGGTAAGGTCCGCCCTTACTTGTGAGGCACAAAAAGGTATTTGCGGTAAATGTTACGGAAGAAACCTTTCTACCAATAAAATGGTGCAAAGAGGGGAAGCTGTGGGTGTAGTTGCTGCTCAGTCAATTGGTGAGCCTGGAACCCAACTTACGCTTCGTACTTTCCACGTGGGTGGTATTGCTGGTAATATTTCCGAAGATAGCAAGTTAGAAGCCAAATTTGGCGGTATTGTAGAAATTGAAGATTTAAGGACAGTCACTGGCGTTGATAGTGAAGGTAATCCTGTGGAAATTGTAATTTCAAGGACCTCCGAAATTAAGGTTGTTGATGTTAAATCCGGAATTACGTTAAGTACTAATAATATTCCATACGGTTCACAGATTTTTGTGAAGAATGGTCAAAAAATTGATAAAGCACAATTAATATGTCAATGGGATCCTTATAATGGTGTTATTGTTTCTGAATTCCCAGGGCAGATTGCCTACGAGAATATAGAACAGGGCGTAACTTATCAAGTTGAAATTGATGAGCAAACAGGATTCCAGGAAAAGGTGATATCCGAGTCAAGGAATAAGAAACTAATTCCTACACTATTGATAAAGGATAAGAGCGATGAAATTTTACGTTCATATAACCTGCCGGTAGGTTCACATATTATGGTGGACAATGGTGAAAAAATCAAGGAAGGAAGGATTTTGGTTAAAATACCTAGAAAGTCTGCTAAATCAGGAGATATAACGGGTGGTCTACCAAGAGTAACAGAGCTTTTTGAGGCTCGTAACCCTTCGAATCCGGCAGTTGTTTCTGAAATAGATGGTGTAGTTTCTTTTGGTAAAATTAAAAGAGGTAATCGTGAAATTGTTATTGAATCCAAATTGGGTGAGGTAAAAAGGTATTTGGTAAAACTATCTAACCAAATTCTGGTTCAAGAAAATGATTATGTCCGAGCTGGAATGGCTCTGTCTGATGGTTCTATAACTCCGGAGGATATCTTGGCAATTAAAGGGCCATCTGCCGTACAACAGTATCTGGTAAATGAGGTTCAGGAAGTGTATCGTCTGCAAGGTGTTAAAATCAACGATAAGCACTTTGAAGTTGTTGTTAGACAAATGATGCGTAAGGTGAGTATACAAGACCCTGGAGATACTATATTCTTAGAAAACCAGTTGGTGCATAAAGATGATTTCATAGAAGAGAACGATGAAATATTTGGAAAAAAAGTAGTTGTGGACGGTGGTGAATCTTTAAATTTAAAACCGGGACAAATTATAACTTCAAGAGAACTTCGAGATGAAAATTCTATTTTGAAAAGATCGGATAAGGTTTTGGTTACTGCTAGAGATGCGGTTGCTGCAACAGCTACCCCGGTACTTCAAGGTATTACCAGAGCATCCTTACAGACGAAATCATTTATTTCTGCCGCATCGTTCCAGGAAACTACAAAAGTGTTAAATGAAGCCGCAGTAGCCGGTAAGATTGATACTTTGGAAGGCTTGAAAGAGAATGTAATTGTAGGTCATAAAATACCTGCAGGTACTGGAATGCGTGAGTATGATACCATCATAGTCGGTTCCAAGGAAGAGTACGATGAGATTATGGCACGTAAAGAAGAGTTGAAGTTTTAATTCATTGATGTATGTCTGATAAGGATAAAAATCAAAAACAAATCAACATAGAACTGGATGAAAAAACGGCAGAAGGAATTTATTCTAATCTTGCTATAATAAACCACTCTGTATCTGAGTTTGTTATTGACTTTATCAGTTTGATGCCCGGTGCTCCAAAAGCCAAGGTAAAGAGTAGAATAGTGTTAACACCACAGCATGCAAAGAAATTTTTGAAGGCGTTGGGTGATAATGTAACTCGATTTGAAAAAGCTCACGGTTCTATTAAGGATTATGAGCAAACTCCTATTCCATTAAACTTTGGACCTACGGGAGAAGCATAAGAATAAAAACCCCATGAACCGCGTTCATGGGGTTTTTTATTTTCTGTCAATTTCACTACTATTCTTCAAACTCAGAGGTAAAATGCAACTTAACAGACGGATATTTTTGTTGCGTCATTTGCAATGAAAAGGGCGAATCGGCTAAAAAAACCAACTGCCCCCTTTTGTCCTTCGCCAAGAATTTTTGTTTTACCCTTAGAAATTCTTTAAATTCTTCACTGTTTTTGTCTTTAGGAGCTATCCAGCAGGCTTTATAAACAGCAAAATTTTCATAAGTACACTTGGCGCTATATTCATGTTCTAAGCGGTGTTGAATAACTTCAAATTGTAAAGCTCCCACGGTACCAATAACTTTCCTGTTGTTAATTTCTAATGTAAATAATTGCGCAACACCTTCATCCATAAGCTGGTCTATTCCCTTACTGAGTTGTTTGGCTTTCATAGGATCCGCGTTGTTAATATACCTAAAGTGCTCAGGCGAGAAATTGGGTATACCTTTGTAATTAAGAATTTCTCCTTCGGTCAAAGTATCTCCGATTTTGAAGTTGCCTGTGTCGTGAAGACCCACGATATCTCCGGGATATGATATATCTACAATCTCCTTTTTCTCTGCAAAAAAAGCGTTTGGACTTGCAAATTTTAGTTTTTTGTTTTGTCGCACATGTAAATAAGGCTTATTGCGCTCAAAAGTTCCTGATACTACTTTTACAAAAGCCAATCTATCTCTATGTTTAGGGTCCATGTTGGCGTGTATTTTAAAAACAAATCCACTCAAATTTTTTTCATTTGCTTCTACCAAACGTTCTTCTGCTTTTTTTGCCCTTGGAGAAGGAGCAATCTCTATAAAGCAATCAAGAAGTTCTCTTACCCCAAAATTGTTTAATGCTGAACCAAAAAAAACAGGTTGTAATAATCCATTTAAGTATGCAGTTTTGTCAAAGTCAGGATACACCCCTTTTATTAATTCCAAATTTTCGCGGAGCGTTTTGGCCGCTTTTTGGCCAATGATTTTTTCCAACTCGGGATTTTGTATGTCATCAAAAGCGATAGTATCTTCAATGTTTTTCTTGCTATCCCCACTAAAAATATTAATGTTCCTTTCATAAATATTATAAATACCTTGAAAGTCGTACCCCATGCCAATTGGAAAGCTTAACGGCGTTACAGTTAAGCCCAATTTTTGTTCAATCTCATCCAAAAGATCAAAGGCATCTTTACCCTCTCTATCCATTTTATTTATAAAAACGATGATGGGGATTTGTCGCATTCTGCATACTTCAACCAATTTCTCAGTTTGTTCCTCTACACCCTTGGCTACATCTATAACAACAATTACACTATCAACCGCAGTTAGAGTTCTAAAAGTATCTTCGGCAAAATCTTTATGACCGGGAGTATCTAGAATATTAATTTTCTTGTTTTTATAAATAAATGCTAGAACCGAAGTGGCCACGGAAATTCCCCGTTGTCTCTCAATTTCCATAAAGTCGCTCGTAGCAGTTTTTTTTATTTTGTTGTTTTTTACTGCTCCGGCCTCCTGTATGGCACCACCGAAAAGAAGAAGTTTTTCTGTTAGTGTTGTTTTTCCCGCATCCGGATGGGAAATGATACCGAAAGTTCTGCGTTTCAGTATTTCTTTTTCAAAGCTCATTTTTAAAAATTTGTACAAAAATAGCTTAAATAGTATAGTTATGGATTGAATGTTGGGTATAAAATAAGTGTTAGGTTTGAAGGCTTGTTTATAAATTATTAATGATTTTAGTTGTGAAATCTAATAACTTTTGATGTGAAAACATGGACTTAAAAGAGATATTATCGATAAAGAGTATTACGCCATTGTAGCTAGAATTCAAATATGTATTTCATCGATGAATATTGACTTTAGAAGATATTTCGGCACTTACCATTTGAAAACAATTTGATTTTAAAAAATTTAGGTATATCTTGCGAGCGTTTTCCAAGAAGCCCCACTTCTTACATTCTTTATACCCTACACTGCCATGGTGATAAGTTTACATTACAAAACTATCATTTATGGGAAAAATTACTTTGTTGAAATTAAGACCTTCTTTCAAATCCTATTTAGGATTATTGGTGTTATCCCTTCTTTTTTTTGTTAATACAGCCTTTTCGGAGTCTTATAGTGTAAGAATGGCTGCGGACTTTTCTTCTGCCAAATCTATAAATAGTCCTTTTTACAATGTTGTTCTTGATTCTGACGGTGATGGAATATTAGATTCAGTTGAAGACAAAAATTTGGATGGAGACAATAATCCTGCGACCAATCCAACAGATACAGATGGAGACGGAATTCCTGATTACTTGGATTTGGATTCTGATAATGACGGAATTCCTGATAATGTGGAAGCGCAGACGGTTAAAGATTATATTCCTCCATCTGGATTGGACCTTAATAATAACGGCTTAGATGATGCTTATGAAGGAAGCTATGGCTTTGGAATTGTACCTGTTGATACTGATGGCGATGGGATTCCTGACCATTTAGATATTGACTCAGACAATGATGGTATTTTAGATAAGGATGAGTCCAGTGTTTTGAGCTCTGAATATGACTGTTCTACAATACCCAATTTAAGTTTTTCTCAAACGCCAATTTTAGAAAGCGGAGAGGAGTTGATGGAGGGAGCTGTTTACAGATTTGCAAACATTACAAATAACATAGACGCATTAGTAACGATTGAAAAAGTTGTTAATGGACAGATAAAGTTTCTGGATCAAAATGAAATTGATCCTGAATTTTTTAAGCCTGAGGTATTTTTTACCACCACCTCTGAAGAAAGGAGACCTTATGTTGATTTTAGGTTTTCTTTGGTGAATTCAGGAACAACCAATCCTATTGTTTTAAGTGAGTTGGTGGCCAATTTCATTGATGTTGATGGTAATCAAGAATATCAGGAATTTAATCGGTTTGATACACCTGCCAGCTTTACCGTTGATGCGGAAAGGGATATTACAATTGGCAATGTGCCTGGTGGTTTATTAGTTACTGGCGGATCTACTGAATTTGACGGAATTTCAAATCAAAATCCTTCTGTAAATATAGCTGTTGAATTTGTAGATATTTCAACTTTTGTTTTTCGGTTTGGTATTCAAACTTCTTTAACAACCGGGTTCACAACTGATGTTGCCAGACAAGCAGGAATTCAATTCTCTTGTCTTGACAATTTCTTGAATCCCCAGACTACAAGTTTTAGTATTGATGTAGATAGTGATGGTGATGGTGTGCCCAACAGATTAGATATAGATAGTGACAATGACGGAATTCCGGATAATATTGAGGGGCAGATAACTATTGGTTATGTACCCCCGAGTGGAATAGACGCTGATGGTAATGGCCTAGATGATGTTTATGAATCTGCTCCTGGAAGTGGTGAAGGTATCACTCCTCAGGACACAGATGGAGATAATATCCCGGATTATTTAGATTTGGATACGGACAATGATTTAGTTCCGGACAATAATGAAGGACATGATTATAACTATGATGGTATTCCGGATCGTGTAGCCATAGGAGTGGACACGGATGGAGACGGACTAGATGATGGTTACGAGGGCG
>CAYTDS010000033.1:0-3670 GCA_964436555.1 uncultured Flavobacteriaceae bacterium
TCGCCTTTTCTTTCTTTATACTCTGCTTTTACTTTATCAACCAATTTTTGGTCTTCAAAAAGGTCAACCATGGTCATCCCCATAGCTTTTGCAGCATAAACCATCCCTTTGTGTCCTATACTCATTCCTCCGCAGGCCACCACGGCCCAAGAGTGCCACGGGGTATCTTTGGGTGCTACGGTTACCCCTAGGTTAATGTTGGGAACATTCCAGCTTACATCGGCTACATCGGTAGAGCCACCCCCGGGGCTTTCTTCGGTTGCTTTGAGGGGATATATCTTGCTATCCATCCCTATTTCCGGTTTTCCGGTAGCTTTTTGAATTGCTTTTCCGAATGCCGTTTCTTCTTCGGTATAGGATATGGGGCCTAAAAGCTCTAAATTCTTTTGCATAATTTCCCCACCGGAACGGTTCACCAACATTTCATAAATGCCGGAAACCAGTGAGATTTTGTAATCTACATTAGCCATAATGGCTGCACCTTCGGCCATAGCCTTTACTCGTTCATACACAGGAAGCATAACAGACCTTTTGGGATCCCGTACGCGTACCCAAAGTCGGGCATAATCCGGTACTACATTTACTACTTGTCCGCCATCCTGAATATGATAATGCATTCGGGTAGTAGGCATAATATGTTCTCTGTAATAATTGATACCGGTGGTATACAATTCCAAGGCATCGGAAGCACTTCGTCCATTCCAGGGATCTCCGGAAGCATGTGCAGCCTGACCTCTGAATTCCACAATAAAATCAATTAGGGAAAGTCCGCTTTGTACATCAGCTTCAATTCCTGAAGATGGATGCCAGCTTACGTTTACGTCCACATCATCCCACAATCCTGCTTTTACCATCCACACTTTGGCAAAGAATTTTTCTTCTGCCGGGGTGCCCAGAAACTTAACAGTACCTTTTAGTTTTCCTTCGTCCATAAGTTCTTTTATAGCGATGGCTGCTCCCAAACTAGAAGTTCCAAACATATTATGTCCGCAGCCATGACCGGGAGCCCCTTCCTCAAGAGGGTCTTTGGTTGGATTGGTTTTTTGAGAAAGACCGGGTAGCGCATCAAACTCGCCTAAAATACTTATAACGGGTTTGCCCGAACCGTAAGTGGCAACAAAAGCCGTTGGAATATCGGCTACCCCACGTTCTACTTTCATTCCATTTTTCTCTGCATAATCGGCCAAAATCCGCGAAGATTCTGTTTCTTCAAAAGCAACTTCGGCCAAGGCCCAAATAGAATCGCTTATTTTGATTAGCGCTTCTTTGTGTTTTTCCACAGATGCGATAACTGCAGTTTTATTTTTACTCATTTTTTGAGCGGAGATACTTCCCATTACAAATAATAGTAAAAAGAAAATTGTCGATTTTTTCATTTTTGAAAGGTTGAGTTAGTTATTCGGTATAATTGATGTTTTAAAGATACGGGAGTTCCTATTAAATTATATAATCTTCAATTCGTAAACAGTAACGAATTCATAAATCAATAATTTTACAGGAATTAAAATAGTGGTTGTTCATTTATTCTCTTATTTATAGGATGTACTGAAATTTTCAATCCCACTTGTCTGTCTTAGATTAAAATGATTTCAATTCATTAAAAGCGATATTGAAGTCACTTTAAAGATAGCAAATTATAGCAGATGGGCAGTAAATTATTTTATAGGATTATCCCAAACTGGGCGGCCTTTTAGCGTATGTTTTGCCACAATCCTCTGGCTTTCTGTTTTCACCTTACTATTTTTTTTGTAGTTCCAAAGGGTATCACCCGCAAATTTGCGCGCTGTTTCCAAATCAATAATGGGAAATGGATAGTCTACCCCGAGTGAAAAATCCAGGAATTGCTGCTCTAAAGCGGGCATTTTCCATGGCTCGTGAACATATACTTCAGGAATATTTTTGAGTTCTGGCATCCATTTTTTTATAAACTCCCCTTTAGGATCGTGTTCTTTACCATTTTTAATCGGGTTGTATATGCGAATGGTGTTGATGCCGGTTTCTCCTGATTGCATGTTGAGTTGGGGAAAATGGATGCCCGGTTCAAAATCTAAAAAATGCTGCGCCAGATGTTCGGTACAATCCTGCCAGGGCTGCCACAACAGATGAGTAAAAAAGGAGGCTAGGAGGGCTCGTAATCTGAAGTTGACAAATCCTGTAGCGACCAAACAGCGCATAGCAGCATCGACCATGGGAATTCCGGTATTTCCTTCGCGCCATGCTTTTTGCCATTCAGGATGAACTGTTTTTTTTAGTTGATGATAGCCCTTATTCACACTTTTAAATTCCATTTGCCACTCCATTTCAAATTTTTGAATAAAATGAGCCTGCCAACGCATGCGGGACAGAAAGGCATTTAAATTTCTTTTGTCGACGGTGTTTTTATGCTTGGCTACATATTGAAAAACCTGTCGGGATGATACATTACCCCAAGCCAGATAAGGAGAAAGTCGGCTACTATGCAATCTTGAGGTTAACGGTTTACTGTAATTTCTGTTGTACCCGGAGATGCGGTCCTTTAAGAAAGAATGCAGATATTTTACTGCCGTTTTGGTACCTCCTTTTTGAAGTAGAGGACTCCTTTCTGTATGTAATGAGGGAACTTGAAAATGAAGTTCCAAGGTGTTCAGTATTTTTAAAGAGATAAATTTACCCTTCTCCATATTTGGATTCTGAAGGTCAGCGTTGATAAAGGTTAACCAATCGGTCATCCAGTTTTTTCGGCTCTTCAGTCCTCTAAAAACACCATTAGAGACACTTTGTTTCCAGCTTATCTTACGTTCATCGCACCACTTTTGAACACTTTTATCCCTGTCGAATGTAATTTTCATACCTGTTTCCTGGTGGGAGAATAGTTGTGTTATGGGTTCAATGGAATTTAGCGTCTGAAATACCTCTAAAATTATACCCTCCACTACCAATATTTTGGTTTTAAGTGGCGTAAGTTGTGCTTGCAAGTCAGACAGACTCTGCTTTATAAAATTGATATGGAATGCGCTATAGTGCGGGTCGTGCACCCAGAGCGGCTCAAATACATAAAGAAGTAAGATTTTTTCTCCGGAAGTGATAGCGTTTACCAAAGGTTCGTGATCCAGTAGCCGCAAATCCCTTTTGAACCAGACCACCACCATTACCCAACAGCCTCCTTATAAACGGCAAGGCAACGTTCCCTCGCCATTTTATGATCTACCATTGGCTGAGGATAGGTTAATTCCTGTAAATCGGGCACCCATTTTTGGATGTACCTTCCTTTTTTATCAAACTTATCTACCTGTGTCATAGGATTGAAGATTCTGAAATAAGGTGCTGCATCAACCCCGCTACCGGCCGCCCATTGCCAGTTTCCAATATTACTGCTCATTTCATAATCTAATAATTTCTCTGCAAAATAGGCTTCCCCCCAACGCCAATCGATTAACAAATGCTTACAAAGAAAACTCGCCACCAACATACGGACACGATTGTGCATAAAACCGGTCGTATTCAATTCGCGCATCCCGGCATCAACTAAGGGATAACCCGTTTGCCCGTTTTTCCACTTTTCAAACTCAGCTTCATTATTTCGCCATTCAATACGATCGTATTTGGGCTTAAAGGCATCCTTTACCGTATGTGGATAATGCCAGAGAATCTGCATAAAAAACTCCCGCCATATCAGCTCATTCCAAAAAAC
>CAYTDS010000033.1:3770-15008 GCA_964436555.1 uncultured Flavobacteriaceae bacterium
TTAAAAATACTTTTCCACTTTCTCATATAGGGTGTATAGACCACATAAGGGTCTCCATCCTCTTTGACGACTTCATCTTTTTCAAAAATAACCTGATCCTTATAGGTATTAAAATCGATAGTATGGGTAGAGAGCAGGTTTCGAATCTGTTCATCTCGTTCTCGAGCATAGGGCTCATAATCGTGATTGGTGTATACAACTTTTATATCATAAACCTCGAGGAGGTGATGAAATACCTTCTCAGGGGTATTAAAATAGAAGGCAATACCGCTCCCAAAGTGCTCTTTTAAGGAGCTATGGATTTTCTGAAGTGTTTCATATATAAAGGTTACTCTGGCGTCATCTTTAGGAAGTTTATGCAGAATTTCCGTGTCAAAAATGAAAATTGGTAAAACAGAGTATTCGCTTTGTAAGGCATGAAATAAACCTACATTATCCTCAATCCGTAAATCCCTTCGAAACCAAAAAACCGCCACTTTTTTCTTCATCTATCTAATGTAAGAAAATGCATAATCTAATCCATCTTTAAACTGGAAAGTCCACCGTCAACCCCAATAATTTGCCCAGTCATCCATGCACTTTTATCGCTTAGTAAAAAGATCGCCATATGGGCAATATCCTCGGGGAGTCCGACTTTTTTTAAAGGGTGACGCTGCGACATCATTTCCCGTTTTTTATCGTTATTTAATAGCCGTGCAGACAAGGGGGTATCTACTAAAGAGGGCGCGATGACGTTGACTCGTAATTTTGGAGCATATTCCGCTGCCAAGGCTTTGGAAAATCCTTCGATGGCTCCTTTTGCAGCAGCAACACTGGTGTGAAAAGGCATTCCTTGTCCCACTGCTACAGTACTAAAAAAGACCAAACTGGCATTTTCGGCCATTTTAGGAAGTACTTGTTTTACAACCTTTACCATACTAAAGAAGTTTAGTTCCATGTCTTCTTTAAAGGTCTCTAAACCCATCATTTTAAGTGGTTTTAGATTGATGCTTCCAGGGCAATATACAAAGCCATGGAGTTCATCCGGGAGTTGAGCTAGGTCTAAAGTATCCGTTAACGTATCAAAGGGAATATAATTTATTTCTAAGTCTTCCAAACCGTCCTGAGTGCGTGAAGCTACATAAATAGTATGGGTATTGTGCAGTTCACGGGCTATGCTATTTCCAATACCATGCGAGCCACCTATTAAAAGTATGTTTTTTTTCATTTTTAGATTGATTTTAATTCAAGCGAGTTGGGAATACCTTCGATCTTTCCAAACAATTCTGCTAATTTGGTTTCCCTATATTTGAAAATAGTCAGCAGTTGCTTTTTCACAATAAGGCTGTTGGCAAGCTGTCCGATGATTCCAAAAGGGATTTTGTAATCAATAATATCTTCCATCTCCACCCCGCCGGGAATGGGTTTTAAAAAATGTTTATGATGCCACAATGCATAGGGTCCAAAGCGCTGTTCATCCACAAAATATTCTCCCTCTTTAACATGGGTAATTTCTGTCACCCAACGGGTGGTATACTTAGGAAAGGGAGAAACATTATACTGAATAATCTGCCCTGGAAACATTTTTTTGGTGTCTTTGGAAAGGATATGAAAGCCCATATGAGGGGGCGTAATCACGGCCAGATTTTCAGGACTGGACAGAAATTCCCATGCCAGTTCTTGTGAAATGGGCAGGGCTTGTTTGGAGTGTAATTGGTACAATTTCATTTTAAAAAAAATTCACATATATATTTTTTTCCAATTCCTGTATTTATTCTTAAATGACATAATTAGAGACCTAAAAACAACGGGTATAAAAGTATTGTTAAATTTGTTTAACCTAAAATATTTATTGTTAAACAAATTAGAAATGTTGTATAAAACTTTTTGATTTCGGGTAAAATGCTTTTTGTCTGATTTATAGGTAAAGTATAAGCCAACCTTTATAAGATGTTTTGTATTTTGTAATTTTCCGAAGAACTTTAAGCAGATGGTAAAAAATCAGTTAATTTATATTCTCATTTTGGTGACTTCTTTGGTCTACACTCAGCAAAATATACGGGTTGTAGGGGATTTACCTGAAGAGGTCTTAGAGAGTTCCGGTTTGCTGTTTTTAAATGGAAAAATCATTACTCATAATGACTCCGGGAATACAGCCCAGCTATTCGAAATTGACACTGTTTCATTGGCAGTTTCAAGAACTATAACCGTGACGAATGCCCAAAATGTGGATTGGGAAGATATTAGTCAGGATGAGAATTACATTTACATAGGCGATTTTGGAAACAACAACGGAAACAGAACAGATTTGACTATTTATAAAATTTTGAAGTCGGCTTACCTTACTTCTGAATCCGTAACTGCTGAACGTATTGATTTTGCATATGAAGATCAGTTGATTTTTGAAAGTAACCCAAATAATAACGACTGGGACGCCGAAGCCCTTTTTGTACTGAACGATGATCTGATTATTCTTACTAAACAATGGCAATCAGGAGGTACGGTAGCCTACAGCGTACCAAAAACTGCCGGATCTCACAGTGCTAAAAATTTAGGGAACTACGCAGTAAATGGATTAGTCACCGGGGCAACATTTAACCCTGAAACCGAAACACTGTTTCTCATTGGATATTCTCGTTTATTGGCCGGATTTTTGACTAAGGTAGAGGGGGTAACCCAGACTGCTATTTTTGGTGGGACAATAGAGCGCACTAATCTGGACATTGGCTTTGCTCAAGTAGAGGGAATTACTTTTGTGGATGCTTCAACCTATTTTTTCTCTTCCGAACGATTTACCAATGCAAATCCGCCAATAACTTCAGAGTCTCGCTTATTTTCTTTTAAAGTGAATGTTCCCATTGAAGAAGAACCCGATGAAGAAGAACCTGATGAAGAAAATCCCGGAGAAGAAAACCCTGAAGAGGGAACATCGGAAGAAGAGCTGATTTTGTATCGTCAAATAGGCTCCTCTATGTTGCAATACGAATTAAACACCGATCAGGAAGTATTTGGCAGAGCCATTTTTGATCTTTCCGGACGACAAATTGCAACGTATTCAGGGAATGATGTCAGTGCCAATTTCATTGATACCTCCACACTACAAAAATCGGTGTACTACCTCACTTTTTATTTACAGGGAAAAACCATCTCTAAGCCATTTATTTTAAATTAAAGGGACTCCTTTCTTCAACCAAAAATTTTATTTAGATTTTTTAAATATGTAATTTTATAACATCTAAAAAATCTATATCAAATGAAAAAAATAGTACTGTTTTTATGCGTTTCTTTTGCGACTTACACACTAAGTGCGCAAATTTTAACCCCTGCACCAAGTCCGGCAGCAAAAGTGACACAAACTGTAGGCTTAACAGAAGTGACCTTAGAGTATTCCAGACCTGCAATGAGAGGAAGAGTACTTGCAGGAAATTTAATTCCCTATGACAGAATATGGCGCACCGGGGCTAACAAAAATTCTATTATTACATTCAGTAAAGATGTTATGGTAGAAGGAAAAGAACTAAAAGCAGGTTCTTATGCCCTGTTTACAAAACCATCCGAAGCACTTTGGGAAATCTATTTTTACGCTGACACTGAAAATTGGGGAACACCAGCCAGTTGGGACGCAAGTAAAGTAGCTGCTATTGTTAAGGCTAATCCGGTGAAGACTTCTTTGCCTGTAGAGTCTTTTACATTGGCAATTACCAATGTACTAGAAAATGGAGCTCATTTAGAAATTTCCTGGGGAGATATCTTAGTTGCTGTTCCATTTACTGTAGGTACAGATAGCGAGGTAATGGCTTCAATAGAAGGTGTTATCAACGGGCCTAGTGCCAATGATTATTATTCCGCAGCAGTATATTATTTAGCGGCTGGAAAGGATATAGCAAAAGCTAAGGAGTGGATAGATAAATCCATGTCTATGTCCAAAGAACCCGCCTTTTGGCAACTAAGACAGCAGTCACTTATCTATGCAAAAGCAGGAGACAAAAAGGGCGCTATTGAAATCGCTAAAAAATCTTTAGCCGGTTCTGAAGCAGCAGGAAATGCTGATTATGTGAAAATGAATCAGGATTCATTAAAAGAATGGGGATCAAAATAAACCTATTCTAAATAGTGAGAAATAAACCCACCTTTGCGGTGGGTTTTTTTATTCTTGCCCCACGGGTCTATTCAGAAGTCTTTCAAAAGCTTCGAATAAAAAAGAAAGTAATATTACCAAAACACAACCAAAGGCATTGAGCCATAGATAGGACATAATGTCCGAGGAGTACACAAAAAGAACAATAACCTGGGTAATAATTGCAGCCACGAATACTGCATTTCCTTTGATAAATTTAAAAAAGAACGCTATCAAAAAGATTCCCAACACATTTCCATAAAATATGGAACCAATAATATTAACCAATTGAATTAAGTTATCGAATAAATTAGCAAAACAGGCTATTAGAATGGCTATAATACCCCAAACTAAAGTAAAAAACTTGGAGACATTAACATAGTGTTTTGGGGTGAAATTTCCTTTTCTGTTTCTTTTGTACAGATCCAAAGCTGTAATGGTTCCCAAAGCGTTAAGCTCCGAAGCCGTTGATGACATAGCCGCAGAAAGGATTACTGCCAATAAAAGTCCTATGAGACCTTTGGGTAAGTAATTTAATATAAAATGAATAAAAACATAATCCTTATCATTAGTTTCAACACGACTATTGGCCTTTGCTATTAGTGCTTTTGCAGCATCCCTATTGTTTCTATCTCTTTTGTTAATGGCTATGATTTGTTCCTTAGCAGCAATAGTGGTTTCGTACTCTTTAATATCCAGTGCCGAAGAAAACTTGTTCTGCGCCAACACTTTTTCTACCTCTAATTCCCTGTGACTTTTCTCCAACAACTCGTAATCATCAGCATAGGTTGTCTGCATAATGGCTTTTGTGGCTGCCGGATTAAAATTCAATGGTGAAGGATTGTACTGATAAAAAACGAATACCATGACCCCAACTAAAAGAATAAAAAACTGCATGGGAATTTTTAAGACTGCATTGAAGATAAGGCCCAACTGACTTTCTCTGACTGAGGAACCGGACAAATAGCGTTGAACCTGACTCTGATCTGTTCCAAAGTAAGATAAAGCCAAAAACAAACCCCCTGTGATACCACTCCAAAAAGTATATCTGCTGGTAGTGTTAAGGCTGAAGTCAAGAATATTGAGTTTATCACTGGCACCAGCAGTTTTTAGTGCTTTTGCAAATGTAATATCTGTTGGTAAATAGCCGAGAATAAAGAAAAAAGCAATAAACATTCCCAGCATAATGATAAACATTTGCTGCTTTTGGGTAACACTTACAGCATTAGTACCCCCGGATACAGTATAAATTATGACTAAAATGCCAATGATAACCACTAGAGTTCGTAAATCCCATCCTAAAACCGCAGAAAGTATAATTGCAGGGGCAAAAATGGTGATTCCCGCAGATAATCCGCGTTGTATTAAAAACAAAATAGCCGCCAGTGATCGCGTTTTTAAATCAAATCGCTTCTCGAGAAATTCATAAGCGGTGTACAATTTAAGCTTATGATATATAGGGATAAAAATGACACAGATAATAATCATGGCCAAGGGTAGTCCAAAATACAATTGAACAAAACCCATACCATCATGAAATGCCTGTCCCGGCGTTGATAAGAACGTAATAGCGCTGGCTTGCGTTGCCATGACTGAAAGTCCTATTGTCCACCATTTAGCCGTATTTCCGCCAAGAACATAGGAGTTTACATCTTTACTGCCCTTAGTTTTCCAAACACCATAACCTACAATAAAAATTAACGTCCCTGCAAGAATAATCCAGTCTAATGTACCCATATCAACTATAAGCTGTCATCAGATAGTAGAAAATAACAATATAAATGGTATTAAGTACAAGAACCACCGTGTATTCTTTTTTCCAAATGAGTTTGTCTAACATTCTTATCGTTTACTTGTTGCTCTTATATCTTGTTCTTTACCCAGAGATATCATATTGGTAAATAGTTTGTAAGCCCCGGGAACTCCTTCAGGTAATTGCCTAAAAAAACTTAGTCCCGTGTAAATATAATTACCCTTACCATAAGAAGCTACCAAAAGACTTCCTTTTTTTAGAGATTCCTCAGGATCTTGCATTGCAAGAATTGGGGTAAATTCTTTTCCCCAGGTATCCGGAAAGTATAAACCTCGTTCCTGAACCCAACCATTAAAGTCCTTCTTGTTAAGCTTGTTGGGGAAATTAACTAAGGAATGAGACTGATCCAAAATTTCCACAGGCGAATTTTCATCCGTTACCCTATCACTAGAGACATGGATTTCGTAAGGAGCTAAATTTTCAAAATCCAAGCCTCTTCTTCCGGAGGTGTTGTACTGTATTATTAGATTACCACCGTTCTTGACATAATCCAATAAAAAACGTTGTTTATATTTCAGCTGGTCCACCACATTATAAGCCCTGATGCCAACAACAATAGCGTCATATTGCTTTAGACTTTCTTCTTGAATTTCTGATAGGGTTATTGTGTTCACTTTATATCCAATTTGCTCCAAACTTTCGGGAACCTTATCCCCTGCTCCAACAATATATCCTATGTGTTCACCGGCTTTTACAATATTCAGGCGTACCACTTTGGTTTCTGAGGGTATTAAAACGGATTGCTTCGGAATATGTTCATAATTAATTTCTACTAATTCCTGAGTATACTCTTGTCCATCACTTGTTACTACAGGAATAATTTTACCTTCACTTTCCATCTTGGGTGGGCTAAGGGTAAAATACACTGTGCTGACATCTCCTTTTTGAGCTATTTCAAAATCAATCTTTTCAGGGTATACATTCCAATTAGCCGGAATTTTTATACTTGCCGTTCCTTTTAAGTTATTTTCTAATGCTTTTATTTCAACAGGAATCTGCTTGGATTCTATATTGGAAAAAATTAGTACCTTCTCAGAAATACGCGCAGATGCTTTTGGTAGAACCTCAAAAGAATGGTATAACTCTCCCTTATCTGGCTTTGCAAAACGATATACAACCGGTTTTTGAATAGGAATATCGTGCCCTCCAATGTTAATTACAAAATGAGCAATTAAAGCCCTTGGTGTTTCCGGCTTTCCAATTAACGCTCTATTCTTTACTTCATACATACCCAAACTACCTTGATTTGTTAACCAATATGGGCTTGTATACGAAGTTTGTAAGGGGATATCCACAGTAAATTCATAATTCCTGCCTTGATTGGGAAGAAGCGTCTCATCAGGATATAGCTTTGATTTTGAATTGGACACATCTACAGATTTTAAAACTAAATCTTGACTACTCCGGTTAATCGCCTCAATATCAATTTTAATAGTCCCTCCGGGAGAACTATACCCCTCTTCAGCTGTGGCCTCTAAATATAAACCTGAAGTAGCACTTATAATCTCTTCTAGCTCTTTTGTTTTTTGAACTCTCCAATGGGTATCAGAAAGTTTTTGTATAAGTTTATATGCTTCCACCAATTGTGGTATGTGCTTTGAAGGATTAGCAAAATCAAAATTCTTTTCTATAGTATATAAAATTTTTCCAATGTCCTCACCGCCTTCTATGCGTGACCAAGTTGTATTTATTCCGTCAAAAATATTGGATTTATCTACAGGTAAATCTCCCTTTAATAATTGAATATAATCATTTTCATTTCCTCTGTTAGAAAGTCTACCAAAACCTTGTGAAAGGTGTTGACTACTTGCTAACGCGGCAATCTCATTGTTAGATACACCTAAAAGAGGATAATAAGCTCCTACATTGAGGCTCAGCATATTGGACTTATCTGCCTTTTCAAAATTTTCTTCGCTACCATAAAACCACCAAGAAGTGTTAAAAAAAATTCGTCGCGGTTGCCAGAGGGTTACAGTTGACAACTGTTCCGGATAACTTTTTGGATCATTGACCAAATCAAAAGCCTCAAGACTGAGCATAGCAGAAGCGGTATGATGACCATGGGTTGACCCGGGTGATGCATGGTCAAACCTGTTAATAATAACATCGGGTTTAAAGGCTCGGATTACTGCAACTATATCGTCTAAGATTTCAGCTTTATTCCAAATACGCAGGGTTTCGTCAGGGTGCTTTGAAAACCCGAAATCTATAGCTCTGGTAAAAAACTGTTCTCCCCCGTCTACTCGTCTGGCACCCAGTAATTCTTGAGTTCTAATAACACCCAACAATTCTTTTAGCTCAGTTCCTATTAAATTTTGTCCACCATCTCCTCTTGTAATTGACAAATACCCTGTTCTGGCCTTTACCTCATTTGAGAGGTATGAAATTAGTCTGGTATTTTCATCATCCGGATGAGCGGCTACATACAAGGCAGTGCCTAAAAAATTTAATTTCTGAATGGCACTATAAATATCTGAGGAAGATTTCTTTTCCGGAACTTGAGTAAAGGCACTATTTGATAAAAGAAGCATTCCAAAAAAGAATGCCCGAAGATGATACATATTAGAAATTTTAGTTGGATTCCAAATATAGAAATATATAAGAGGGCAGAGCAATATTTAGAACTTCTTTAACAAACTAAAGAATCTCGACTCCTTCTACATTTTCATTATACATATCTATGAGCGCAATTGCCTTCTGCAACATGAGGTTATTGGGGTAGGTTAGCAATTCCCCCCGTTCATTTCGTATATGAATATGAAAGGCTCTTATATCTTCTATAATGTAAATCTCTTGACCTTCTGCATCTTTGGATAAAATATCCTTATCCAGAATTTTAATCTTATCTCCAATACGAAATGGGAATGAAAAGAATAAAATTACCCCTGCCGTAACATTACTAAGTATAGACCATTGCGCAAATAAAGCTACTCCTATAACCGCAAAAACAGATGAAAATATAAGCCCAATATCTTTGATATTAACCCCCCAAATAAGTATAATGGCTACCATACCTATAGTTGAAAGACCTACAGAAACGTATTTTACTATTAAGCGAGTACGAACCTTATTGATATCTGTAAGTCTGCCTACTCTCCTTACAGTCTTAGCAATAATAACCTTTGTGATTAACAATACTACTATGGTAACAGCAGTACTTACCAACTCATTTTTATAGTTAAAAATAAACTCCTCCATAACTTACAAACTTAAACTATCACGCAAAAATACATCACTGTTATTGTTTTTTTGCCAATATGCACTTTTAATAGTTTTGATTTTCTTCGCCGTAGTTGTCAGTTTTTGCGATTTGGCACCGAAGCCACCTACAAATATCTCCTCCCAACTTTCTATAGTATGCGGAAATACGGTACTAAACTGTATGGAAAGTGTTCGCTCTAATTCCGGATAGTCTATTTTATAAGAACCTATTGCTTCACTTTTTTCTAAAGTAGCAATGGCACTGTATTCCTTTAACTCTTTATGCGCTAACCTAATGTATTCCAAAGAGGGAATAATTTTTATAGATCCAATAGGTAAATTTTCAGGATTGATTCGTATTTTATTCCAAAGTTCGTTCTCCAAAATGGTTTTTTCTAAGGTAAAGCTTTGGTCGGCTTCGTTCTCAAAGTAGGAATGAGAAGTAACCTCAAATTTGGCTCTATTATTAATTTGGGCATAAACATGTCCGCACCATTCCTGTACAGAAAGTGACAATTTTAATGCATGTTGATTATCATAGACAGGATAAAAACTGCTTCCCATGATAGAATATGGATAAATTCCAGTAAGGTAGTTCTTTGTATAATTTAGCTTTAATACGGAGATATTATCTTCCTTAATCCCATCAGCTTTTACTTGTTTATCTGCCAAAAAAGGTTCTGTTACATATATCAAAACTGCTTTCCCATTTCGCATTTCGCCATAACGCGCCTGTTTCAATTCATAGGAAGTAATTTCTGCCTCACCTCCGTACCAATACGCTTTAAAATCATCAGTAAGTGCTCTTTTGTAAACGGTTGCGTTATCGGTCTTACTTAACTCTAAGTCGTTTTGTTGATCCTTAGTCTTTTCTGAACACGAGCTTAAAAAGCAGGCACAAAAAATTAAGGCAATGATTATTTTATAGAGGTGGAGTGATGGTTTCATACGAACATTTTTCCAAAATTATCTAAATTGCATCAGCCAACCATAGCTATTAACGTTTTATACACCAAATGGGTAGGCATACCAACAACGTTGGTATAGGATCCGCTTATTTCTTCAATACCTATGAGACCTATCCAGTCCTGAATTCCATAGGCTCCCGCCTTATCAAAGGGACTGTGTTGTTCAATATAGTGGGCTATCTCCGTATCTGAGAGTTCTTTAAATTTCACTAATGTATTTTGGTTAACCGTAAGTTGCTCTTCTTTTGTAGTGAAACATACAGCGGTAATGACTTCATGCCAATCATTTGACAATGATTTTAACATATCAAAAGCGTCAGATGCGTTTGCCGGCTTTCCTAAAGCCCGGTCTTTATGCCATACTACTGTATCCGAAGTTATGAGGATCTCCTTTTCCTGTAATGTATCAGTGAGCACACTAGCTTTTAATTGAGCTAAAAATTCTGCAATTTCTGCCCCTTTCAAATCTTCCGGGTAAATTTCATCTACAGCTTTTATACGAATCTCAAAATTGAGCTCTAATTCTCTAAGGAATTGCTGCCTTCTTGGAGAGCCGGAGCCTAAAATTATTTTATAGCCTTCAAATTTATCCTTCCACATTGTCGTCACGCGTTCTGGGCATCAAAATTATCATACCAATCCCCCCGAATCTTTAAAACTTGTTCAATAACATCTCGTACACAACCCTCCCCCCCATTTTTGTGGGATATATATTTGCAAATAGCCTTAACCTCGGGTACCGCATTTTGAGGACACGTAGGTAATTTCACCATGGACATAGGCGGAATATCCGGTAAATCATCTCCCATATACAACACATTTTCCGGAAGAATTCCGTAAACATCCAGATACTCCTTTAAAGGTTCGGCTTTATGATGTGCTCCAAGATAAATATCTGTAACCCCTAATCCTTTTAATCGCTCCTTGACCCCTTCATTAGTTCCTCCGGAAATAATACATACATGATAACCCTTTTGAATGGCTGTTTTTAAGGCATAACCATCTTTAACATCCATTTTACGGAGCATTTCCCCATTTGTGGTGATTAAAATGGAGCCGTCTGTAAAAACACCATCCACATCAAAAACAAAGGTGGTAATATCTTTAAGGTATTCTTTATAACTTTTGTCCATAGGTATTTTTAATTGATTCGCTTAACA
>CAYTDS010000034.1:0-14745 GCA_964436555.1 uncultured Flavobacteriaceae bacterium
GCCTTTTGCGACCAAAAAACGAAATTACCATTAATTATCTGGCCTCCGGTTCGTATGATGAAGGTACCGGCAATTATGGCATTGCAGGAAATGCTTTTGCAGGGTATACCACAAACAAATTATATTTGGGATGGTTAAGTAATTTTGTAAGTAGGGACTATCTTCCGGGAACAGGATTTGTTTTTCAGAACAATGTAATTTGGCACAATCCGGGAGGCTATTACATCTGGCGTCCCAAAAATGAAAAATCGATTATCAGAAGATGGGATCCTGGTATCTTTGTGAACTATTATCACGATTTTGAAAACCCGGCTAATTTTCAGCAAGCGAGTCTCTATATGTTTCCAATTTACATCATATTTAAAGACAATGGTCTCTTGGAATACGCTGTTACCCCGACATGGCAAAACATAAACTTTAATTTTGCTCCTTTGGGAATACAAATAGATCAAGATCGCTATTACTACACCAATCAATTTGTACGCTATCGTTCTGACCAATCCAAAAAGATATCTTTTCTGGCACGCTATGAATGGGGGACTTTTTATAACGGAAATCGTACTTTTTATTCTGGTCAATTGAGATACGCCCCCATACCTCAATTGGCTATTTCGGGGAATTATGAGCACAATGATCTAAAATCCCTTGGTGTGGAAAGCAGGGACTTAAAAACTGATTTATATTCTGCTAACCTCCGGTTGGCATTGAACCCCAGGGTACAGTTATCTACTTTTTACCAATTCAATAGTTTTGATAACCAAGGGAGATGGAATGTGCGTTTTTCATGGGAATATATGCCCTTATCCTTTATATATTTAGTATTTAACGATACCCAAGTAGATGCTTTTGATACGGTGCAGCAAAATCGGCAATTTATCAGTAAAATAACTTTTTTGAAACAGTTTTAGTTGCTATAACTCATAACAGAATGGGCATAAACCGGTAACCACAGTTGATATTTGATTGGATGTAAACCCCTTAGGCAATTCCAATTTCATTGTTGAAGTAGTTTCCACGCAATAGGTGTTGTGGCATTTTTCGCAGTTAAAGTGTGGATGTCCATTTTGCTTTACTTCGCTAAATGCATACTTTAGTAATCCGCTGTGGTCATCTACCTTGTGAATAAGACCCGCTTCTTCAAAACTGTATAAGGTGCGATATATGGTAGTCTTATCAAAGCCAAGGGCCACCAGATGTTCAAAATCTGTATAAGAAAGAGCGTATTTTTTTTTCTTGAATAAGGCGAGTATAGCAATTCTAGAAGAGGTTTTCTTTAGTCCGTTTTCAGTTAAAGTTCTTTCTATATCCATATGCCAGTTTATCTGATGATCATGCCATCCGCCTTTTTTATAGTGTAAATACTCCCATTGGGATTATCTTCATTAAGTTCAAAAATACCCGAAACAGTTACCAAATCATCCGTTTTAAAGGTTTCCCTTTTTTCAAACTGTATTTCTATGATGCTTTCAGGACCGCCAACACCGCAAAAAAAACAAGAAGCCATTGGATTTTTTGAAAGCATTTTAGTTGAAAAATTTCCTCCCAAATCCAGATAATAACCGGTGATTACAATTTCCTTTCCATTTAATTGTTTTATGTTGCTGCCAAAAATAGGCCTTGCAAAACCAAATGGGGCATCCTTATCATCTATTTGAACAAAACGGACATTTTCCAAATCCTTCCAGGAAACAATTTGCTGTGCCCTTGCCATAAAGCAAGAAAATAAGAACATTACAAAAACC
This sequence comes from uncultured Flavobacteriaceae bacterium, assembly GCA_964436555.1. Taxonomy (GTDB): domain Bacteria; phylum Bacteroidota; class Bacteroidia; order Flavobacteriales; family Flavobacteriaceae; genus Aurantibrevibacter. The sequence continues at coordinate 1,743 of CAYTDS010000034.1, forward strand.
CACTTTCCCATATCGCCTTAATTTATTGCTAAAAATAAGGCATTTTACCTACTTGGCAGCAGGAACCGCAGTCGCATTTTTTAAAGTATAATTGCACTGATTTAAATCATCGCTATTCAGATGTAAAACTCCGGTTACGGTAATTATTTGATCGGTCTTGAATTTTGTTTTCTCTGAAAATTTAATTTCTATGACCGATTCCGGACCAGCCCCACCACAAAAAAAGCAGCTGGACATAGGATTTCTGGAAAGCAATAGGATGCTTCCGTTTGAATCAAGGTCCAAAAAATAGCCAGTAATACGTACGAGTTTATTGTGAAATAAAAGCACCCTTTTTCCGAAAGTAGGTGCTAAAAAATAGTCGTCAGCACTGGCAAAATATTTGGCATTGAAGGAAACATCCGCCAGATCTGACCATGTTAATTTTTCTTGTGCATGTGATACTCCACAATACAAGATCAACGCAAAAATAGCCAATAGCGTTTTAGTGTTCATCGGACAATATTTTTGAAACATTCATTTTAAAAATGGGAACAATCGCCAAAGCGGTTGCTATCACAAGAAGCATAAGAACATAGATGAAGATAAAAACATCTTCTACGGCATACCATGGTAAATCAATAAAGTAATTAAAGTCCTTTGCAAAGCCCGAAAATAGGCCAATTAACGTCAGTTTAGCTAGCATAATGCCTAAAATATATCCACATACTCCAAGTACCATAGCTTCAATTAAGATAATTGCAATAAGTTTAAATTGAGAGGCCCCATAGGTTCTCATTAAAGCCAATTCATACCTGCGCTCTTTTACTATTCTAAACAAACTAATAAAAATACTTAAGCCTGAAACTATAAAAATGATTATAGCTATTACCGAAATAGTAGAAAATCCAATCCCGGTAAATTGATTTAACCTATCCAATTCATATTTGGGGAGAACAGCTTGTAAATTGGTGTTTTCATTGATTTGTCTGGGCAATTGTACCAATGCAAAGGGATTTCTTAATCGTACCAATAGTGCGGTTATTTCTCGCTCAGGATCATGGCCTTCACCGGTATCTTGAACTTCATCTTCCTCATGATGTTCATGAACCAACCAAACGCTTTCCTGAGAAGTAATTATTAAATTGTCAAGGACGGTATTGTTTGGTTTTAAAATTCCTACAACCTTAAAATCATCCTCATGAGATTCTGCCAAACCATCATCCAGTAATCCGTGAGCACTCCTAAACGTATTGTTTAATTTTAATCCAAGATTTGCGGCTACATTGTAACCTAATACCACCTCAAAGGGACTCTTAAAAGGTTCACCATCCTTAAAATTGGCATTGTAAACTTCCAAAAATGGGAGAGTTGTCCCTATAATCCGATAGCCTGCGTGGTTGTCTCCATAACTCAGCGGAATAGCACTTGCCACCATAGGGTGGCGCACTATTTTATTAGCCTCGGACAAGGAAATGTTCCCCAATGGAGCATCAATGTGCAACACTGAGGAGAGCACCAACTGGAGCGGACTGCCCTTTGCCCCTACCACCATATCAATATTCTTAATATTGTTGTAAAGCTGATTTTGTATGACATTCTGAAATTGAATAGCTCCGGAAAGTAAAGCAACACTAAGCCCCAAAAGGATAACACTTAATATTGTATTAAGTGGTTTGGAAACCATGTTCTTTATACCCAATATGAAGATATTCATAACTGAAGTTTATTGGTAAACATTGATTTAATCCTTGTATCATGGGTAATCACTATCAAATTGGCGCCAATAACTTTGGCTTCCGACTTCAATAAATTAATTACGATTTCACAATTCTTATCATCCAAATTGGCCGTTGGCTCATCTGCCAGTAGTAGTTTTGGTGCTCCTATGAGAGCAATGGCTATAGACAAGCGTTGCTTTTGACCCTGGCTTAAGGTTTTAATACCTTTATACTTCAATTCCTCTATCCCTAATTGGGATAATAAATTCTCATTAGCGTTATCTGAAATCTGTTTATGAGCGAAAAAGATTTTGACACGGAGATTATCTAAAACATTTAGGGATTCAATAAAATGCGGTCTTTGAAAAACAATTCCAATGTTTTTTCCACGAAAATTATCCAGCACTTTTTGACTCAATTTAGTAATATCTACCTCATCAACAACAATCTTCCCACTTTTAGGTGTTAAAAGACCACATAACAAGTGTAATAATGTGGATTTTCCAATCCCCGATGCCCCCAGTACCAATAATTCTTCATTTTCATTTAAATGAAAATCAGGGAATTGTAAAAACGGGCCGTTCTTATAACCAAATGTTAAGCTTTCAACTTTAACCATTTCTTCTATTTTCTGAACACAAATATAATTATAAATGCAACTTAATTGCATTTGTATTTTAGAATTTATAGCTTTGTCGCCATACTTTTTTCTTATGAAGGTCAAAATTTCTCCTCTCTACGATATTGTTGCACTAACAAGTTCGTTCCTATGTGCCATACATTGCGCTCTTGTTCCCATAGTGCTCTCTTTTTCTTCGTTGGGAAGTTTATCCTTTCTTACCAACCCATGGATTGAGTGGCTATTTATCTCCTTGGGTTTAATATTGGTAGCCGTATCATTATACCCGAGTTACAAAAAAATCCACCGTAACGCCTTTCCTGTTAAGCTTGCCGTTGTTGGTTTTACATTCATTGGACTTAGTCGATTGGAAATAAACGAATTATGGGAACCCATTTTTACAGTCACAGGAGCCACTATGGTTGCTTCCTCTCATTATAAAAACTGGAAACTTTCAAAAAGTGCTCATCTGCATCAGAATACTAAGGAGTAAATTTTTTAAAACTAGTATTTGCTTTCTAAAACTTTAACAAACCGAACACAACCCGATAAATTGAATTGGCAAATGACCCAAAATAATAGTTTTGACGTAATTATCATCGGTGGAAGTTTTGCGGGACTTTCGGCTGCAATGGCTTTGGGGCGTGCATTGCGAAATGTTTTAATCATTGACAGTGGAATACCTTGCAACAGGCAAACACCTCATTCGCATAATTTCATTACGCAAGACGGAGAAAGGCCAAGTTTAATTTTACAAAAGGCAAAAGCGCAAGCTTTGATCTATGGCACAGTAAAATTTCGCAAAGACTTGGCTATAAATGCAAAGAAAGTAGAAAGTGGTTTTTTAGTAGTAACACAAACTGGTGAAGAATTTTCAGCAAAAAGACTCATTTTTGCTACTGGTATCAAGGATATAATGCCCGATATTAAAGGTTTTTCTGAATGTTGGGGCATTTCTGCAATTCATTGTCCATATTGCCACGGTTATGAGGTGAAGAATGAAAGAACAGGAATTTTAGCCAATGGAAATTTTGCCTTTCACTATGCACAGCTCATTTGGAATTGGACAAAAGACCTTACCATTTTTACCAACGGGGAATCCACCCTTACAAAAGAGCAACTCAATACAATTGCAAAGCACAACATTCAAGTGATTGAAAAGGAAATAGCTTATCTGAAGCAAGAGAAAGGGAATATTCAGGAAGTGGTTTTTAAAGACCATTCAACCTTTGAACTCAAAGCCATTTATTCGCGACCCGATTTTGAGCAACATTGCAAAATTCCTGAAATGCTGGGGTGTGAGCTTACAGACCAAGGCCTTCTAAAAGTAGATTTATTTCAAAAAACAAGCGTAGACCATGTTTTTGCCTGTGGAGACAATGCAAGTCCAATGCGATCAGTGGCGTATGCCGTGGCAACAGGAAACATCGTAGGTGCAGTGGTAAACAATGAAATGACAGAAGAAGAATTTTAATTCGAAACGTATTTAAAGCTTTCAATTGCTTCAAAACCTTCTACGAAGTATAAAGGGTTCCTTAATATTACTTTTTCTTAAACCCATACCCATTTTGCCCAAAAAAGTCTTTCGGAAAATCCTCATCTCCCTTAAAACCCAAAGGTATGGTTCCACTATCTTCGGGAATGTAGTTGGTTTTAAAGAGATAGTCCCACAAGCTTAGGCTTATCCCAAAATTTACACCATACGTATTTTTAGGAAGTTCATAAGCGTGGTGATACAAATGCATCACCGGATTATTTAATATATATTTCAAAGGTCCCCATGTTATCTTTATGTTAGAATGGTTAAAGTGACCTATGCTAATGGCTATAAAATGAACAATATAGGCCTGTTCAGGTTCAAAACCTCCCAATACCATAACTCCGATTGTTTTTAAAGGCTTGTACAGAATATTCTCCATCCAATGGTAACGTAAATGCGCTGCAAATCCCATTTCCTTCACCGAATGATGCACCTTATGAAATTCCCAAAGAAACGAATAGCGATGCAATAAAATATGGGTAAACCATTGCACAAAGTCCAACACTACAAAGAAGACCAGCAATTGAAGCCATGCAGGCATGGTAGTGAGGTCAAGTACAGCAAAACTCTTAGCGGAAATCCCAAAATCATTAAACAATACCCCAAGAATTTTATAAAATCCACTGATAAAAATGGCAAAAATGAAGAAGTTAAAGAACATGTAGAAACCATCCAACCAAAAGTCTTTTCTAAAAATCGACTGACTTTTACGCCATGGAAAAGCAATTTCTATGATCCAAACTATCAAAGAAATCAAAACTAGTCCCCAAAAGTAATTGGTATACCAAGGAACATCAAAAGTAATGGACTTCCAGGTCCAGCGCAAGGTTCCCGTAAAGGACGTTACAAAGGCATCTAAATAATCCATAAACTGTTTTGATTGTAAGCAAGGTCAAACATATGGTTCATTGATTACTCTTTTAGGTCGTACCAATCAATATCTGCTAATACAGCTCTTCTACCCTTTTGTTCAGGCGGGTAATTGGTTACCAAATAATTAATAATAATTTCTTCATTTTCGCCCAAATCCCATAACCCCTGCGTTTCCTGCATCCAACGTATGGTAGCTGCCCATCGCTCGGCAGACATTCTATTTTGAATTACCAACTGAGCCGAATGACAATTGGTACAATTATTAATCACTTGGGTTAAGCCTTCGGCTTCTCGTAACCCGGTACGCAGATGAATCCCATTCTCTATTTTATCTGGGTTGGGATGTCCCACTTTTTCAACATCAAGATACTCTGTATTGGTATCCGTTGCAGTGTCCGGTTGTTCGTATACATAAATAGCAATGATGGAAGCAATGACAAAAAGGGCGCATAGTACAATTAATACACGGTAAAATCCAACAAAAAAACTACTCCCAGTATTTTTAGTACTCATTTATGTTACTTTAACGGCTATTCGATGACAAGCATTGTTGAGATATCCTTTAGGATTCCATCCGGGCACAAGCATGGGCTGAGAAGTCCCTTTTTCATCTGTTGCCCTAGCCCAAACTTCATAATATCCTTTTTTGGGAAATGGCACGGTGGCGGAAAAATGTTGCCATGCCATACGGTTCGCAGGTTTTTCTAAGCTACAGGAGTACCAACTGGAACCATAATCAATAGAATATTCCATTTTAGCAACTTCCAGCTCGCCCGCCCAGGCGTGACCCCGGATATTCAGCTTTTTACCGAAAGTAATCATAGCCCCCGTTTTAGGATAGGTAATAAGAGATTTTACAGGCATGGATTCTATAATGCACATGTTTTCATTCTTCACCTTTTCCCCCGGAGCAATGGGTTCACAGGGAACTTTATAGGAAGATCCTGTCATTTTTTCTCCATCGTGAACAATGTTTCTAACACTTATCCTATTGAGCCATTTACCCGAAACTGATGCCGGATATCCCCCTGCAACCAGTCGCAACGGAAAACCATGGACTAAAGGAATAGCTTCGTCATTCATTTTAAAGGCCAAGAGCGTTTCGTCCTGCAAGGCTTTTGTAATAGGTATCCCTCTGGAAATGGGCTCTTTCTCGGGGTCTCTACTGAGGTGCTGGTCCGCTGCATGATAGCCAATGTACACCGCATTATCTTTTAGTCCGGTATCTGCCAAAACATCCTTTAAACGCACCCCCGTCCACTTAGCACAGGAAACCGCCCCTACACCCCATTGATTTCCTTCAGCAGTAGGTTGAAATTCCCCTCTGCCATTGCCACCACACTCTAAGGTTAGCTGATAGGTATAATGTTTAAATTTGGATTGTAGCTCTTTTAGAAAATAGGTTTTCTTTTGTTTTACAGATTCCCCATCGATGGTTAGAGTCCAATTTTCAACTTCAATAGATTCAGGAACCAATCCATTGTTCCTAATGTACATATACTTGTTGGGCGTGATTTTATCGTCCAATAAATGAGCCTGAGCTTCCACATTCCAAGGTTTATTGTTTAAAACAACCATGGATTTATCCTTATGAAAAAGCTGAAAAGGGTCGGTATCTTGAAGTGCCAAAATTGTATAACCCTCGGGAATTGCATTTCCAAAGACAATCTCTGCCCCAATTAGCGCACCCAAAGAACTTAAGGTGGATTTCTTAATAAAATTTCGTCGTTTCATTTAAGGTGAGTGACTTAATTACAATTTGGAAAAGTAATTATTGAACATCAATAATATTACTGTTACTTTCTTTGGAAAAAACGTAGGTGTAAAACCACATTAGGGTAAATGTTGGGATGATATCTAATCCCGGGAGTATTTCTTCAACAAAAGTGATTACAGCGGCAACCTTTCCCGCTTTCCCTTTGTACATCCGTGTCATAAGCCAGCCTGCAACCGGAGCCCAAATTACGTCTGCAAATTCCCCAATGCCAGGAATAATAAAAGAAACCATGCCCAAAGCATCAAACAATAGTCCCAAAAATAGGTTCCTTACTTTATTATCTTTAGTATCAGTCATACCTGGTTATTTAGCTATTTGACATGTCTAAAATTAGGGATTTAAATGAACTTAATTCAAAAATCCCACTAAGATAAATCCGAACCTAATAATTTTAAGAATTCATTTCGAGTTTCTATTTTTTCAAATTGTCCCCGAAAGCCGGATGTAGTAGTAACCGAATTCTGTTTTTGAACCCCGCGCATCATCATACACATATGCGATGCCTCAATCACCACCGCAACCCCCTTAGGCTTTAAAGTGCTGTTAATACATTCCAATATATCATGCGTTAGCCGTTCCTGAACTTGCAAGCGTCTTGCGAACACATCTACTACCCTGGGTATTTTACTCAATCCAACAATATGTCCATTGGGAATATACGCAATATGAGCCTTTCCAAAAAAGGGCAACATATGATGCTCACAAAGAGAATATAATTCAATGTTCTTGATGATAACCATATCGTCATAATCTTCTTTAAACATGGCGCCTTTCAAAATTTCAACAGCATCCTGCTTATACCCTTGGGTAAGAAATAGCATGGCCTTGGCAGCTCTTTCGGGTGTTTTTACCAGTCCTTCCCTACCCACATCTTCTCCCAGCTCCGAAATGATATGTGAATATCCTTCCCGTATTTCCTCAGTAATTTCTAAATTGTATTCTTCCAGATTTTGATATGGAGCCATTATGCTTTTGATTTTAATTTTGACATAACCGTTAAATTTTATTTTGTTTATCAATTTTTAATTTTAATTAAACAAAGTTATTTAATTATTGTCAAAAAATATCCATTTAACTTTTTATTGGCATCAAAAAGTATTGTTTTATCTTTTGCTAAATTAAATGAAACTAATTTTGCGTTAAGGTGTTTACAGAATAATTTGTAAACCAAAAGAAATTTAATGTAATTAAGTGTAGTAAAATAATTCGCTTTCAGAATGATAAAAGCAAGCAATATTCAAAAATATTACGGAGAACTTCGGGTTTTAAAAGGAGTTGATTTACATATTCAAAAAAGCGAAATTGTGTCTATTGTGGGAGCTTCCGGGGCAGGAAAAACGACCTTGTTGCAAATTCTGGGAACCCTGGATACCCAAACCAACAAGACTGATAGTGAATTGTTTATTAACGGGATTGATGTGAGCCAACTAAATGACAGGGACTTAGCAAAATTCAGAAACGAACATATTGGCTTTATTTTTCAATTCCATCAACTCTTGCCGGAATTTACAGCTTTAGAAAACGTTTGTATCCCTGCCTTTATCAAAAAAACACCAAGAATCGAGGCTGAAACCAAAGCAAAAGAGCTACTTGATTTTTTAGGGCTCTCCCATCGCTATCATCATAAACCAAATGCCCTCTCCGGTGGTGAGCAACAGCGGGTAGCAGTTGCCAGAGCTTTAGTGAACAACCCCTCCATTATTTTTGCGGATGAGCCCAGTGGCAATCTGGATTCTGAAAGTGCAGATAATTTACATAGACTGTTCTTTGAGCTTCGCACCACCTTTGGGCAAACATTTGTCATTGTTACCCACAACGAAGATCTGGCCAATATGGCAGATCGAAAATTGACTATGGTAGATGGTTTAATTACCTTATGATACGATTACAACAGATTTGGGAATTTGTAAAACATCCTGTGTACATAGAGGACGAAAACCTCGACTTTAAATATCGATTAGACGTCTTTGGCCGACTTTTAGTTTATGCGCTTTTGCTAAGTATAACTTTTTCGTTCCTAATAGGACTTTTAGAAGAATTCGGGTTGCTTGTCGTAGGAGAACATGCCGTAGAAGAACTTTTTGAAAAATACCCACTACCAGTAATTGTTCTTTTAGCCGTTGCAATTGCTCCGATACTGGAAGAACTAATTTTTAGAGCACCGCTTGTTTTGTTCAAAAAGAGTAGATTTTTTAATCTAATTCTTTATTTGTTTACCTTGGTTTTTGGATTTTATCACATCACCAATTTTGAAATTACAACTACTGTTTTACTTTTTTCGCCTTTATTGGTAGCCCCTCAAATCAGTGTAGGTTTTTTTCTGGGATTTATTCGGGTGCGTTTCGGATTACTTTGGGCAATTGCGCTTCATGCTGCCTATAATATGATTTTATTTTTACCTATTCTTATTTTAAAATTCTTTAACCTTTCCTTAGAATGATTTCAATTGAATTGAAGGAATTTTTGGACTCAAAAGTGGAACACTACAACCATCCCCAATTTCTGGAAAGTGATCCTATTCAAATTCCACATCAGTTTTCTAAAAAAGAGGATATCGAAATCAGCGCTTTTCTAACTGCAACGATCTCATGGGGAAATCGCAAAAGCATCATTTCCAATGCCAATAGAATGATAGAATTATTAGATTATAGTCCGTATGACTTCATCCTAAACCATACTCAAAATGATTTAAATCGGTTAGAAGGCTTTGTCCATAGAACTTTTAATACTGAAGATCTTACTTATTTTATTCAGGGTTTGCAAAATGTATACCAACAGCATGGCGGATTGGAAACTTCTTTTGCTCCAATACTGGGTACAAAAACCATGCAACCTGCTATTTCGGAGTTTAAAAGAACATTCTTTGAAATACCACACCCGGAACGCACAACCAAACATGTTTCCGACCCTAACAAAGGGTCGGCAGCCAAACGTATCAATATGTTTTTACGGTGGATGGTGCGACCCAATACAACCGGCGTTGACTTTGGATTATGGAAAGGTATTTCCCCTGCCCTATTATCCTGCCCTTTAGACGTGCACTCTGGAAATGTAGCAAGAAAGCTAGGATTGCTAAAGCGGAAGCAAAATGATGCCATAGCTTTAGCAGAACTCGATTACAATCTCAGAAAACTAGATTCTTTGGATCCCGTGAAATATGATTTTGCACTTTTTGGATTAGGGGTTTTTGAAAAATTTTAGATTTTTACAATGCCCAAATCGCCTAAATTCAAAGGAATACGCGTCCCTCCTTCCTTTATGGACTTGTAAATTGCTTCCACAATAATCATATCCCGTTTTCCCATCTCTCCCGGAGCTACATTTGGACTCCCATCAAGAATATGCTTCGCAAAATCGTCCATTTGTAGCATTTGCTGACTTTGATGTGGATATTTTATTTCTTTTCCTTCAGAAGTACGACCGCTGATGGGACCATAACTATGACAAGGATTTAGCTCTGCCCAACCTTTTTCAAAAGACACAAAGAGTCTGTTAGCATTGGCATTGTGAGATGTAAACATATGCCCTACTACACCATTCGGAAACTCCATTTGCGCTGTAATCGTTTCATCGGTATCTTTAAAATAATCAGGTCTCGTACTAAATTCTTGGGCCGATATTGAAATGGGATTCATCCCTACTCCGTAAATATTGCTCTGAATGGAATAAACACCCATATTAACTAAAGCTCCTCCACCGGACAAGGAATAATCCAAACGCCACTGATTAGGATTTCCTTTGGAAATATACCCTGCGTCAGAAGACACATATTTGACCTCTCCGAAAGGCTTTTCTTTTACTAAACGCTTAATCTCATTAGTATAAGGATCCGATTGCATACGATAGCCTACACTCAATTTTACTCCGGCATTTTTACAAGCCTCAATAATTGCATCACACTCTTCTACATTCATAGCCATTGGTTTCTCACAAATTACATGTTTTCCAGCCTTTGCTGCCCGAATACTAAAATCTGCGTGCATGCTATTGGGAAGTACTACATAAACAATGTCTATATCTTTATTGTCTGCAATGCTGTCAAAATTCTCATAATTATAGATATTGGTTTTAGGAATGTTATATTTTTCAGCCCATATTTTCTCCTTGTCCGGAGTTCCTGTTACAATGCCGGCTAAATAAGTATGTTCTGCCTGCTGCAAAGCAGGAGCTAACTGGCCGCTGCTATAACCACCAAGCCCTACCAATGCAATGCCTAGTTTTTTCTTTTGTGATAAATAGGGGCTCATGCCACAAGCTACAGGCATACTGCTAAAAAGGGCTAGTCCTCCAACACCCTTAGTTAACGTGGAACTAAATTTTCTTCTAGTCAAATTTTTCATCTATTAAAAATTTTTATTGTGTTGTAAATCAAACAAATAAAAATTTTCTGCTTAGATCAACCGCTGCGCTTTCGCATAAAAAATTTAATTATTTCGGTTGGTAAGCAAAAAATTAAATTTGCTTATGCTCATTTCATAGTTTTTTGTTTTTAATTGAGATATTAAGGTACTGATTTTAATCTTAAAATGACATCTAATTTTCTCAAGTTTCCTTAATTTTAGTGCACTAGTATACTTGAGCAAATGAATATTTATAGTATTTTAGGCCAAATCAAAAAAACCTCACATGAAGCAAAAATTACTACTATCGGCACTCTTCATCTTTAGTATTATTACTTATCATTTCGGACAGGGAAGAAAACTTCCCATAGATACGACTGTGGTCACCCAACATAGTGTTACCATAAATGGAACACTTATCAGTTACACGGCGAAAATAGGTACACAACCTGTTTGGGATGAAGTTGGTACGCCCATCGCTTCGCTTCATTATACGTATTACACCAGAAACAATATAAAAAACAGGGATGAACGCCCCTTATTGATTTCCTTTAACGGTGGTCCCGGTTCCGGCTCTGTGTGGATGCATTTGGCGTATACCGGGCCTAGGGTTTTAAAAATTGATGATGAAGGCTATCCGGTACAACCCTACGGAGTTAAGGAAAATCCCTATTCCATTTTGGATGTGGCAGACATTGTATATGTTAATCCTGTAAATACAGGCTATTCTCGTACTATTCCAGAAAGCGGAAAAGAAGTAGACCGTAGTAAGTTTTTTGGTATTAATGCAGACATCCAATATTTGGCCGAATGGCTGAATACTTTTGTAACCCGAAATAATCGCTGGAATTCCCCCAAATATATTATAGGAGAAAGTTATGGTGGGGTTCGGGTTGCAGGTTTGGCATTAGAACTTCAAAACAAGCAGTGGATGTATTTGAATGGGGTAATCATGGTGTCGCCTGCAGATTACAAAGTACTCCAAAATGATGATCCCACAGCCAGTGCTATAACATTACCTTACTATACTGCCACAGCCTGGTATCACAAAGCACTTTCTTCAGAACTTCAACAAAAAGATTTATTGGAAATTTTACCCGAATCGGAGGCATATACCATCAATACTGTTATTCCTGCTATAGCCAAAGGCGGATTTATCTCAACATCAGAAAAACAGGAAGTTGCAAAAAAGATGGCTTATTATTCTGGACTTACCGAAAAAGAAATTTTAGACCACAACTTAGTAGTCCCTACCAAATATTTCTGGAAGGCTTTGTTACGGGATAAATCAGGATATACCACCGGTAGATTGGATTCCCGTTATTTGGGGCTTGACCGCCAATTGTCCGGAAACAGCCCTGACTATAGTGCAGAACTTACTTCATGGTTACATTCCTTTACACCAGCCATTAATTACTACCTCCAAGAAGAACTCAAATTTAAAACCGATGTGAAGTACAATATGTTTGGACCTGTGCATCCTTGGGATAATAAAGATGATAACACTAGGGATAATCTCAGACAAGCCATGGCGCAAAACCCGTATCTTCACGTAATGTATCAAGCAGGTTACTTTGATGGTGCTACCAATTATTTTAACACCAAATACAGTATGTGGCAAACGGATCCAAGTGGTCGTCTTAAAGATCGCTTCAGCTTTAAAGGATATCGCAGCGGGCATATGATGTACTTACGCAGGGAAGATTTAAAAAATTCCAATGACGATATCCGTGAATTTATTAATAGAACCGCTGCCAACGGAAAATCGGCAAAGTATTAAATGTAGTGCTATGAATCTATTGGTTCTACGTTATTTAAGTGCCTTCAAATGTTGTGGCAGGGCTATGAAAAGAGTTTTTTTAGTCGGTGCGTTCAGTGCCTTTTTTTGGTCCTGCGTAACCCCGACGGCATCCAAGTTTGACGAGGAAAATTATATTGCCCATTTACGATTGGAATCCTCAACATTGATTATAACTGAAATGGTAAATGGTTTGGAGGTTCCGTGGCATATTTTTGCAGATAACAAAGGTTATATCTGGTTTACGGAACAAAAAGGTATGGTAAGCAGATTAAATACAGCGAACGGACAAGTTGAAAACCTGTTGGAATTGCAAGATCTGTTCTACAGGAAATCCAATGGCCTGTTGAGCATGG
>CAYTDS010000035.1:0-1280 GCA_964436555.1 uncultured Flavobacteriaceae bacterium
ATCGTCGCAGCTACCCTAGTCCATACGTATTTTATTCAACCCTATGTCATTCCCACCGGTTCTTTGGAAAAAACGTTATTGGTAGGTGACTTTCTTTTTGTAAGTAAATTTCATTATGGCGCCAGAACACCAATGACTACGGTAGCTGCACCTATGGTTCATGACACCTTGCCGCTATTAAATATAAAGTCGTACTTAAACAAACCGCAACTTCCTTATTTTAGAATCCCCGGATTCAAAAAGGTAAAAAAGAATGACATTGTAGTTTTCAGTTGGCCGGCAGATACTGTTCGGAGATTTTTTAAAAGAGAAGAAGGCGTACTAAAACCTATCGACAAAAAATCGAACTATGTAAAAAGATGCGTTGGTACTCCTGGAGATTCACTTCAGATTATAGACGGCTATGTGTACATCAATGGAAAACCACTAATCCTTTCGGATCGTGCAAAGCCACAATATGATTATATCGTTTATGGTCAAAATGGGGTTTCCTCTAAACTCCTTCAGGAAGCAGGAGCAACCGATTTTAACCGAACCTATATCGCAGAATCTTTAAATCAGGAACAACATTTGGCACTACAGCAGAACGGTTATTATGTATATCCTAACAACAATCAAATTATTATAATTACCAACAGTAAGGGTATAAAACCGGAGTTGGTGCAAAAACAGCGTTTGGCATTAAAGGAAATAACAGATCGCAAAAGAGAAGTAACATTAACTGCTGACATGCTGGAAAATCTAAAAAGTAATTCCGCTATAGATTCTGTTGTACAAAGCATTGATCCGGCAGGATTAGCCTATAATTTGTTTCCCGAAAACCCTAACTATCAATGGTCCAATCACAACATGGGACCAATCTATTTACCAGAAGCTGGAAAAACTGTTTCCTTAACTTTGGAGACCCTTCCCTTGTACAAAAAAATAATTAAAGACTATGAGGGCAATACCATTTCGGTTTCCGGAAACCAAATCAGCATTAATGGTAAGGTAGCAAATACATATACCTTTAAACAGGATTATTATTGGATGATGGGCGATAATCGTGATCATTCCGAGGACAGTAGAACATGGGGCTATGTTCCTGAAAACCATATTGTAGGTACACCTGTATTTATATGGATGAGTGTTGATAATTTCACAGAAGGTATTGGCAATTGGAAAGTGCGTTGGGATCGTGTATTCACAACGGTAAATGGCGAGGGAGAACCAGTTTCTTATTTTAAATACTTTTTAATCCTTCTGGCGGCTTATTTTGGATTCGATTATTTTAGGAAGAA
>CAYTDS010000035.1:1380-14485 GCA_964436555.1 uncultured Flavobacteriaceae bacterium
GACCATTTGTGATTGTCTACAAATACCAATGCCACAAGAGAAAACTATGGATTATTATTCGGTTTTTGAATCTGGTATTGATGCCAGACATTTAATAAACCCAAAACAAACCTTGCCTTTGAGGCAAGAGGAATATGTTCAGGTTTTTGGAGGTAAACATAATTTTATTAAAAACGTAAGTATTTTGGATTTGCTTTTTAACGAAGGTCCAAATGCCGTTAGCTATTTGAAACAACAAGAACTGTCCTTTTTACATGCTTAGGTTCTTGCTACATTACGGAATACACTTTTTGGTTCCCATTATTATTGGGCTTCTATTCTTCAAAGAAAGAAGAACATTTGTTATTTTAGTCTTGTTATTGGGTATAGTGATTGATATAGATCACCTTCTCGCTTCTCCCATTTTTGACCCGAATAGATGCAGCATTGGTTTTCATCCGTTACATAGCTATATCGCCATTGGTATTTATATTTTCCTTTTCAGCTATCCCAAAACACGAATTTTTGGCCTAGCTTTACTGATCCATATTTTAGCAGATACTGTGGATTGTTTGTTGATACCTTAGCGGAATGACGCCATCACAGGAAAATGATCGGAGAGCTGTTCATCAAAATTTTTGTGGGCTTTTACCTCAAAAGATTTATCGGCAAGAATAAAATCGATTCGTAAGGGAAAATAGCGAAAATTATAGGTTCGTCCATAATCCGCTCCCCTTTCTATAAAGGTATCTTTCATGTCCCCTTTAATAACTTTATATACATTAGAAAACTGAGTATTATTAAAATCCCCGCAGATAATACTTCTAAAAGGACTTTGTATTCGATGGTCATTTACAAGTTCAGCCTGTTCTTGCTGTTTCACAAGAGACCTGCCAACTCTTTTGATTAGTTTTTTAGACGGCTCACTGGAAATAAATTCCTTAGTTGGAACGACTCGAAATGATTGCAAATGCAGATTATAAATTCTGATTGTATCCTTTTTATACAGAATATCGGTATAAATGGCATTGTTGGAGGTTTCTGGAAAATCCAGTGCCCCTTTGTTAATAATGGGATACTTTGAAAAGATGGCTTGTTGCACTCTTTTCTCCTCTTGGAATAGATAATTAACAAAACTATAAGGATATTGTGGAAAATGCTTTCTGTGTTTATAATCAAATTCCTGAAAACAAACAATATCCGGGTCTTGCTCCGCCACAAAACTCAAGATTTTATCAGCAACCCCATCTTCTTCAATCCAATAATACTTATTAAACCCAAGCGTATTAAAACTCATAACACTGAGGTCATCTTTAGAAATGGGTGATTCATTAAATCTAAAGTTAAAGAAAGAACCCAAAGCAAAAAAACCAAAAATGAGGACAGACAATGGAATTAACAGGAGTAGTTTTCTCCTTAATATCCAATAGAATAAAATTAAAATATTTACTAAGACTAAAGCCGGAACTAACAAACTGAGTATGGAAAGTGAGGGAATGCTTTTAGTAGAAATATGAGGTACCCCACAGGCCAATAGTAACAAAAAAGAAAAAACAAGAGTTAATCCCAATAAAATTTTATTAATAATGCCCATTTTTACTTCTTAGTTTAATCCTCCTTACCCGCTTTAAACAAAAAGTCTTTTTCGGCTTTTGACAGGCTTTCATAGCCCGATTTACTTATCTTATCAAGTATCGTATCTATTTTTCGTTGATGACTCTCCCGATCATAATTTACCTTTGTGGTAGTATTCACCTTTTCCTTTCGGTATACCGTCTTTAGGGGAGACTTTTTCTCCTTCCCTTTAAACAAATTCCCTAATCCATCTAAAAACTTGGAAAATCCTTCACCGATATCTGTACCATTCAACAACTGTCGGGCATAGACATAACCAAATAGTGCTGCTCCCAAATGAGCTAAGCGACCACCAATATTACCTCCATAAGAAATTTGAACCAAATCTATCAATACAAATACTAATCCTATATGCCATAGTTTAACATTAAAGAAAAATATCCGGACTTCTTGATTGGGAATATAGGTGCAGACAAAAATAAGTATTGCCGACACCCCTGCAGATGCCCCAATAAGCGCTGTATTTAAACCTACCAAAGTTGGAAAAATATTATAACTCAATAAAAATAGGAGTCCGCCAAAGATTACACCCAGGAAATACACATTTACAAATCTTCTGGGACCGAACAGATTAAGAAATAGCCGACTGGAGAAATAAAGCATTAGCATATTCCAGAAAATATGTCCTAATCCTCCATGGAAAAAGGAATAAGTTACAAGAGACCAGGGTTGCTTTAAAAACTCAAAAAAATCTTTAGGTAACTCAAACCACTGCACCAAAGCCGAATTACCCAGTGCCAAAAACAAGCCATTTACTATAAACACCAAAACATTTATAGTGATTAATTTTTCGGCAATACTTAATCGGGAGTAATAATATCGTAGGTTTCCTGTGCTCATACTTAGTTCCACCTGTTTTTATTAAACTGATTTTTCTTCCAATACCACATCATTATAAATCCAAACAAAGCACCGCCAACATGGGCAAAATGGGCAATTCCATTTCCAAATATAGAATATCCTGTAACCCCTGAAAACAGATCGAGCGCTATTAAAACAGGAATAAAATATTTCGCTTTAATCGGAACGGGAAGAAATATAAGAAAGAGTTCACTGTTAGGATAAGACATTCCAAAGGCGACAAGAATACCGTAAATTGCTCCGGAAGCTCCCACAGCTGGAGTTGAATACGAACTTAAAAAATTATCTATTGTAGCTTTTGAAGCCAAATTATACCAATCAGGGCTATACTTACCGGCCGAAATAACTTCTAAAATCTGAGTTTTGGACATCCCCGAGCTGACTAGGGCATCCATCCCCTGGTTAAAATAATAATAATTTACTCCACTGTGGATAATTGCTGCTCCCAGTCCCGCCGAAAAATAAAAGAAAAGAAACTTATTCCTTCCCCACATACGCTCTAAGGGCGTTCCAAAAGCCCAAAGGGCGTACATATTGAAAGCAATATGCATTAATCCTCCATGCATAAACATATGTGAACCTAACTGCCACCATTGAAAATTTGCATTCTCAGGAAACCATAAGGAAAACCATTGATACATTTGGTCTCCATAAAGTGAGGTTGCTACAAAAAACAAAACATTTATTATAATCAAATGCTTTACGGCATCAGTCATCCTACCCATCTATAAAAATTTTTTATCAATGTCGTCTTCAGTTATCGTGACGTATATTGGTTTGTTAAACGGACTTACTCTTGATTCTTTGCAGGCAAACAAATCGTTTACCAAAGCGGTTTGAGAATTACTATTTAAGACAGCTCCGGCTTTTACGGCTAAAGTTTTACATAAAGCTTTAGATAAGACATTAGCTTGTGAAAAACCATTCGAAACCGAATCTTGTTCATAATCTGCTATTAATTGCTCCAAAACTAAACCAACTTCCCCCTCTGGAATGCATATGGGAACTCCAGTGATCTCTAACTGCTCTTCATTCAATATGGAGAATATAAAACCTATTGATTTCAAACTTGCTGCAATTTCCTTAATTATAAACATGTCGGTCCTCGAAAAAGAATGGACTAAAGGAAATAACAACTGTTGTGAAACTTCCTGTTTTACGGTAATATTTTTTAAAAACTTTTCATACAAGACACGTTGGTGAGCCCTGTTTTGATCTATAATAATCATCCCGGATTTAATAGTGGTAACAATAAACTTACGCCTTAATTGAAAAGTTGTAGTTGAGTTTTCTTGAGCTTCTTGAGCATCTTCAAAAATAGATCCTGTTATGGTATCAGATTCAAAACTTAAACTGCTAAATGCCTCCCGTTTACCCATTTTGGATTCCAGACCAACATATATGTTTTCCCATCCTTGGGTATTTACTTCCCGATGTTTACCCGGGGGCATTCCTGAATGCCTATTTTCAAGAAAAGGATTAAAAGAAGCATCTACCACAACTTGTGGCTGTAAAGCACTTTTATTAGTGTAAGAATAGGGTGTTTGCAAGTTTTGGTCATGATCAAAGTCGAGCGACGGTGCAACATTAAACTGTCCTAGACTATGTTTCACCGCAGAACGTAATAAGGCATATAGGGTGTGTTCATCATCAAATTTTATCTCTGTTTTTGTGGGATGAATATTAATATCTATGGATGCAGGATCTACTTCCAGAAAAAGAAAATAACCGGGATGTTTTTCGGTATGCATTAATCCTTCAAAGGCAGATACCACGGCATGATGAAGATATGGGCTTTTAATAAATCTATGATTTACAAAGAAAAACTGCTCCCCTCTACTCTTTTTCGCAAATTCGGGTTTACTTATAAATCCGGTTATTTTCACAACTTGGGTCTCTTCCTGAACAGGAACTAAGCGCTCATTAATTTTATTTCCAAAAAGATGTACAATTCTTTGTCTGTAATTGGCTCTACTCAGGCCAAATAATTCACTTCCGTTAGCATAAAAATGAAAACTTATTGAAGGATGGGCTAAAGCTACCCTGTGAAATTCGTCTATAATGTGACGCATCTCTACCTGATTGGATTTTAAAAAATTACGTCTAGCGGGAATATTAAAAAAAAGGTTCTTTACTGACATAGAGGTCCCTTTAGGTGTTACACTAACCTCTTGAGTAACGATTTTGCTCCCTTCAATTTTTAAAAGGGTTCCCATTTCATCATGTTCCTGACGGGTCTGCATCTCCACATGGGCAATAGCTGCAATGGATGCCAAAGCTTCCCCTCGAAACCCTTTAGTTTGAATTCGAAACAAATCTTCTGCGCTTTCAATTTTAGAGGTTGCATGCCGCTCAAAACTTAAACGGGCATCAGTGTCACTCATTCCCTTCCCATTATCTACCACCTGTATTAAGACCTTTCCCCCATCTTTAACTATTAGTTTAATTAGGGTTGCTCCGGCATCAATAGCATTTTCCAAAAGCTCTTTAACCACAGATGCAGGCCTTTGCACCACCTCTCCCGCTGCTATTTGGTTGGCAACATGGTCTGGCAAAAGTTTTATAATATCTGCCATTAGCGCTTAGTGAATATAGATAGGTCGAAGTCTATGATGAATAAAACAATGAGAATAAGTATTGCGAGAATGATAAGTAATCTTAATTTAATGTTGCGATCGCCCTGGCGGCGTAAATCTGCGAAAGCATGGCTAAACTTAGCCTTAAGACCTCTTGGAGTGTTAACCGTACTACGGAATTTATCCAACTTGTGCTCTATTTTAAACGGATTGCCAGCTCCCTTGTCATCATAATAACGCGGAGAATAACTGTACTTTCTATTCGAACGTAATTTTGAAAATTTACCTAATAGACTCATAAATTCAAAGTTACTTAAAATCGAAAAAAATGCCCCAAATCAATTCCCAAAAATTGTTAACACAAGAAGTAGCTAAAAGAACTAAGATGAAAAATTGGAGAATAAGTCTTTTTTTAAGCTAAAATTTATTCAAAAATGCCATTTTTATGGCGGCAATAGCAGCTTCAGTCCCTTTATTACCATGCTTTCCTCCACTGCGATCCTTTGCCTGTTGTAAAGTGTCATCAGTCAGAACGCAAAAAATAACCGGGATATTTAGATGCACATTCAAATCCTTAATTCCCTGTGCTGTAGCACTGCAAACATAATCAAAGTGTTTGGTTTCTCCTTTGATAATACTGCCAATAGCTATTATAGCATCTACTTTTGTGATCCAAGCCATTTTTTTACATCCAAAAGTAAGTTCCATACTTCCGGGTACATTCCACCTCAGAATGCGTTTGTCTTTAGCTCCACAATCCAAAAGCGCTTCAACCGCCCCTTTATAAAGTCCTTCTGTAATATCGGAATTCCATTCAGAGACAACAATCCCAAATTTTAAATCTTTGGCATCAGGAACGCGGGTTTTATCATAGACCGATAAATTGGTATGTGCAGTAGCCATTTACAATTATTGTTGAGACATGCCAATAAAGGCGTCTACATTTATGCCTTCTTCAGATTTCGGAAATTCTTCCTTTATTCTTTGAAAATAGCCTAAAGCCTTTTCGCTTTGTTTTAATTCTAAGGCCGCAACACCTGCTTTATGCAAAAACCTCGGTGTGGTAAACTCGTTATTTCCGTGAGAAATTGCCTTTTCATAATACCCTAAAGCATCACTTGGCTGCCCCAATTGCATAAATGCGTCTCCAATACCCCCCTTAGCCAAGGCCCCTAAGATGGCATCCTTAGAAGAGAAATTCTCCAAATGGCTTATTGCCTCTTTATACTTTTGCATGTTGAGGTACGCCATACCTGCCGAATAGTTTGCCAAATTACCGGCCTTTGTGCCCTTATATTCCGAAATAATATCTAAAAACCCGTATTTTCCCTCTGCTCCATTCAAGGCTAACAGAAACAAAGAATCTTTTTGAGTTTCACCATTTAAGGCCTGATTAAAATATTGTTGAGGATAATACATTTCATTGGCTGCACTCTGTTCTTTAGGCTTAAGAACAAATTGATAATATGCCAAATAGCCTAAAACGCCCACGGCGATAACACCAATTACCCCAATAATATAGTTCTGATTTCTTGAAACCCATTCTTCAGTTTTTGAGGCACTCTGGTCTAAAGTGCTAAAAACCTCTGCAGTAGTACTATTTTGCTCATCAACCTCAGTACCTTCAGCTTTACTTTGTGGCTTAAAACCCTTTTTCTTGTACGTTGCCATTCTTAATTTTATTAATCGGGCAAAAATAAAGTTTTTATCCAAAACCGAAAGGTTATTTATTCGTTATTTTTCGATATTTTGCACCTTCTTAGCTATTGACAGTAAAATTTTCAACACCATAAATGTTTCTTAAGAATTTATCACTCATTAATTACAAGAACTTTGCTGCCCAAAATTTTGATTTTGAACCTAAAATAAACTGTTTTGTGGGTAATAATGGCGTAGGAAAAACTAATGTTCTGGATGCCATTTATCACCTCTCCTTTGGTAAGAGTTATTTTAATCCGGTTGCCACTCAAAACATTCGACACGAAGAGGATTTTTTTCTTATAGATGGTTCTTTTGAAAAAGACGCAAGGGAAGAAAAAATTGTTTGCAGTCTTAAAAAAGGCATGAAAAAGATAATTAAAAGAAACGGTAAAATCTATGAGAAGTTTGCAGACCATATTGGTTTTCTGCCCTTGGTAATCATTTCTCCTGCCGATAGGGACCTTATTATTGAAGGCAGTGATACTCGCAGAAAATTTATAGATGGAGTATTATCTCAGTCAGATCATACGTATCTTCAAAACCTTATTAATTACAATAAAGTTCTGATGCAGCGTAATGCTTTGCTCAAATATTTTTTTGTTAACCACACTTTTGATAACGCCACATTATCTGTTTACAACGAACAATTACAGGAGTACGGTATGATTATTTTTAACAAAAGAAAGGTGTTTCTCAAAACTTTTATTCCTATTTTTAAAGAACAATATGCTTCCATATCTGGAGATAAAGAAGTCGTTAACCTTAGTTATGAAAGCAGTTTATTGGAAAAAGATTTGCTGTTGCTTTTACAAGAAAATATTGATAAGGATAGAGCATTACAGTATACTTCAGTAGGGATCCATAAAGACGATTTAAATTTTGAAATAGCAACACATCCCATAAAGAAATTTGGAAGCCAAGGGCAACAAAAATCCTTTTTAATTGCCCTTAAACTAGCACAGTTTTATTTCATTAAAGAACGAACAAAAACTAAGCCCATATTGCTTTTAGATGATATATTTGATAAGCTGGATGAAAGCAGGGTAGAACGACTAATTACTTTGGTTGACAACGAGCAATTTGGACAAATTTTTATCAGTGATACCCATGCAGAACGCACCGAAAATGTGATCAAAAAAACGCAGCAGGCTTATAAAATTTTTAACTTATAGCATGAAGAAATTTATTGTATTCGGAATTGGTTTTCTTTTATTGAGTTGTGCAAAGAAGATTAATAAAACCGACTTATACATACTCAACGGTTATTGGGAAATCGAGAAAGTAACTTTTCCTGACGGTAGCACTAAAGAGTATAAGGTAAATACAAGTGTTGATTATATAGAATATGAAGCAATGAGCGGCTTTAGAAAAAAAGTACAACCCACTTTAAACGGGACATTTAATGCTACAAATGATGCTGAGTTTTTTACGATATTAGAAAAAAACGGCAGTTTTGAATTTTATTATAAAAACAGCTTAAGTGAGTGGGAAGAGCAACTATTAACCCTTTCAAAGGATAATTTTTCAATTAGCGGACTGGATGGAATAATCTACAGCTACAAAAAATATCAGCCAATTAACCTATCCAAGTAATGGCGAAGCGAAGAAATAGCGACTTATCAATGGCCGATGTCCTCAAAGAGTTTATTTATGAAAATAAACTGGAAAAAGGAATGGACAAGGTGGATGCAAAAGAAGCCTGGAAAAAACTAATGGGAAATGGGGTAAACCATTACACAACAGGGATTGAACTTGAGAATGATGTTCTTTATGTATCGCTATCCTCTTCTGTTTTAAGAGAGGAATTAGGGCACGGTAGAACTAAAATAATTGCAATGCTCAATGAAGAATTGGGCAAAGAACTGGTTAAAAAATTAGTGTTGCGTTAAGCAAATAAAGAATTATTTTAAAGAAAAATTCCGTCTAGCTTACTACCGACTACACAATACAGGCTGCCTAGAAAAGGGATCTCCATTTATATGAGGTTCTTAATAAATTTCTCTCCCGGCAAAATGAAAAGCACCTTCCAGAGCTGCATTTTCATCACTATCAGAGCCATGAACTGCGTTTTCGGCAATGTTGGAGGCATATAGTTTACGGATAGTTCCTTCAGCTGCGTCCGCAGGATTAGTAGCCCCTATCAATGCTCTAAAATCTTCAACAGCATTGTCTTTTTCCAAAATTGCAGCAACAATGGGACCTCTAGTCATAAAATCTACCAATTCCCCAAAAAACGGACGTGCCTTGTGCACTGCATAAAACTCACCTGCATCCCTACGGCTCATCTGAGTATATTTCATTGCAACAATTTTAAATCCCGCAGAAGTAATTTTTTCCAAAATAGCACCTATATGTCCATTTTCAACAGCATCGGGCTTAATCATTGTAAATGTTCTATTTGTAGTCATTTTTTAAATTTTGCGCAAAAATACGCTTTATTACAATACTTCCAAGATTTAATAGCTTTGTTGTAAGCTGCCAAGCACCTTGCCGTCATTTCCAATCATTTCAAAGAAAACGGTTTTTGTTTTAGCATTAATTTTAACTAACCCAAAACTCTCTGTAAAAACAACTTTACCTATTCTAAACGGATTGGATTCGCCGGAAAACTTGTCATAGACGTGAGTAAGACCGCTACTTGTGAAGTCTATTAATGGATAAGACAGGTTATTTACTTTACTCTTTGAAAATTCCGAGATATGCCGATCTCCGGACAAGATGATTACTCCTTTTGCCCCGGAGCTGGCAATTACGCTTTTCAGCCTGTCCGTTTCATGAGGA
The DNA here is from genome assembly GCA_964436555.1 of uncultured Flavobacteriaceae bacterium. GTDB lineage: Bacteria > Bacteroidota > Bacteroidia > Flavobacteriales > Flavobacteriaceae > Aurantibrevibacter. Next base: position 10,914 of record CAYTDS010000035.1, read on the forward strand.
AAATTACCCCAACACTCAAATCCGTGTTCATTGGACAAAACTTGTATACTACTTATAATCAAGTTAAAGTCGGCCCTAGACCCCATAAGTTCATTTTCCAACCATTCCCATTGTTTCTCACCAAGAATAGTGCCTTCCCCATAAACATTTGGTGCATTTCGTTTTGTGGTTATGGTATCTAAGGTTAATGCGGTTCGAAAATAACGTGTATCCAGAACCATAACCTTTGTGCTTCCATTAGGATACTTGTACTCGTGGGTGATATAGACACCCTCCTGAGTTCTTCGGGGACTGTTCACAGGAACCCCCATAAAATCTAGAAAAGCTTGTTGACTTTCAGCTTTTGCATGAAACTCAACACCTCCATCATTTATGCCATAGTCATGATCGTCCCATGTGCCAATGATGGGTACACGCTCTTTTAATTTCTTGTACCCATCAATTTCATTTTGGTCTTCGTACATCTGCTCCATAAGTGCTATACTGTCTGTATCAGCATAAATAATATCGCCTCCCCAAATCCAAATATCCGGATTGACGGCCAAGACATCATCCCATAATAGGTTGTTCAATTCGGTTCTGTTGCAGGAACCAAATGCGACTGTAAAGTCTACAGAAGAAGAGGCATCAGCAATAATTTTCTTAGCAGAACTACAGCTAAAAATCAGCGTTAAACCCAAAACAAACAGGGGAGTCTTTTTCATATGAATTAGGAATTTCAACTCTACAAAAATAAGTCTTTAGCGTCTAGGACTATGTTATTAAATTGTATATTTGCGCCCATGAATTTAGAGGATATTGAAGCTATTAAAGCGTTGCTCACCAACCCGCAACGCATTGTTATTATTCCCCATAAAAATCCAGATGGTGATGCCATAGGTTCTACTTTAGGGCTTTTTCACTATCTCAAAGGAAAAGGGCATAAAGTACATGTGATCTCACCAAATGATTATCCAAAATTTTTAAAGTGGATGCCCGGAAATGAACTAATTCTAAACTTTGAAAAAGAGGCCAATCAAGCTTTAAATATACTCATGGAGGCCACTGTTATTTTTACCCTGGATTTTAATGATCTAAGTCGAGTTGGACAAATGCAGGTGTTTTTAGAGAAATCTACGGCCGCTTTTGTGATGATAGATCATCATCAGGAACCATCAAATTACGCACAAATAGTGTATTCTGATGTTACAATGAGCTCTACCTGTGAAATGGTTTACAATTTTATCGAATATCTTGGAGACCGGGAAAGGATAACTTCCGAGATTGCAAATTGTCTCTATACAGGAATTATGACAGATACCGGCTCTTTTAAATATTCTGCCACTACCAGTAGAACACATAGGGTAGTTGCAGATCTCATTGATAAAGGTGCACAAACTACAGCAATACACAATAAAATTTATGACACCAACACTCCCGAAAGGTTGCATTTATTAGGTTGTGCCTTAAAAAATATGGTCATTTTAGAAGCTTATAAAACAGCTTACATTACTTTAAGTCAGGAAGAACTGGACAGCTTTAACTATAAGAAAGGAGATACAGAAGGTTTTGTAAACTACGGCTTAACTTTAGAAGGTATACGATTTGCAGTAATATTTATAGAAAATAAAGAAGAAGGGATTATTAAAATTTCTTTTCGTTCCGAAGGAAAATTTTCTGTTAATGAATTTGCCAGAAAACATTTTAACGGAGGAGGGCATGACAATGCTGCCGGTGGAAAAAGCGATTTGTCCATGAAAGAAACCATAGCTAATTTTGTTGCTGTATTGGATCCTTATAAAGAAATATTAAACTCATGAAACCACAAATAACCAAACTTTTTCAGACGCACAAAAGCATGATTATTGGTTTTGCACATGCCCTATGGTAATAGCGAGAATGACTGCGAAAAAACAAATTAATATAAGCGCATGAAACAATTTCTTTTTACTTTTTTATTACTTTTTTTTATTAGTTGTTCGGGACCTGAACCAAGAAAACCTGTAAAAATTAAAACGGGCAGCTTTATAAAGGAATCTGTTGAGCGCAATAAAGATTTATTAGCCAAAGAAGAAAAAATGATTCAATACATAATATCCAAAGACTCTTTAAACAAATACATTAGCAGTTCCACAGGGTCTTGGTATTACTATCAAACAAAAAACGAGACTTCAGATTATTTTCCTAAACCAGATGATTTAGTAGCCCTGACCTATTCTATTGAAAGTTTGCAAAACGATACAATTTACTCTTTTGAAGAGATTGGCATCCTAAATTATGTGGTAGATAAGCAAGAATTGTTTCCAGGGCTACGAAACAGTATAAAATTATTAAAAGAAAAAGAGACCGCTACTTTTTTATTTCCCTCATCACTTGCCTTTGGGTATCTTGGTGACAAGGACAAAATTGGCCCAAATATTCCTATTAAAACAACTATATCTATTTTAGAAATTAAAAAGCAAAAAGACAGTATTCAAAATTAAAACAACAAAACATGAAGAAAGTGTATGTAGTATTTCTCGTAATCTCATTAGTACTTAGTAGTTGCAAGTCCAGTCAGCGCGCAGATTTAGGTGATGGTATCTTTGCTGATATTCACACTAGCAAAGGTGACATTATTGTTAAATTAGAAAGTGACAAAACTCCACTTACGGTGGCCAATTTCGTGGCCTTGGCAGAAGGTAATAATCCGTTTGTAAGCGATGAATACAAAGACAAAAAGTATTATGATGGTATTATCTTCCATAGGGTTATAAAGGATTTTATGATTCAGGGCGGTGATCCAACAGGCACAGGAAGTGGAAATCCGGGCTACAAATTCAAAGATGAATTTAATGATTCGCTTACCCATCATAAGGCAGGTATTCTGTCTATGGCTAATTCAGGACCAACAACAAATGGAAGTCAATTTTTTATTACGCACAAGGAAACTCCCTTTTTAAATGGGCGACATACAGTATTTGGCGAAGTTGTTGCTGGTTTGGATGTTGTTGATTCTATTGCCAACGTGCAGACAGCTACAGGGGATAAACCTGTAATTGATGTAGTTATGAAAACCATTGAAATTATTCGAAATGGAAAAGAAGCTAAAAAATTTGATGCCGTAAAAATAATGAGCGACTATTTTGCCGAAGAAGAAGCTAAAGTAAAAGCCATGGAAAAAGTAAAGGCCGATCTTGTTGCAGAGCTAAACAAACAACAGGAGTCAGCAGAAGCATTACCCTCTGGTCTTAAAATTCTTTACCTCACCAAAGGTACCGGGGAAAAACCGAAGTCGGGCCAGCAAGTTGATGTATTCTACGCCGGATTTTTAAAGGACGGGACGCTTTTTGATGGCAATATTGAAGCATTTGCTACTCAATTTGGGGAGTTTAATCCGCAAAAAAAAGAGGGTGGAGGTTATGAACCTATATCAATGGATTACAGTCCAGATGCTCGGTTGATTCCAGGTTTTAAAGAAGGATTAATGAGCATGAAGGTCGGTGATAGAGTAAGGTTATTTATTCCAGCGCATTTGGGATTTGGTGCTCAAGGTGCGGGAAATGTAATTCCTCCTAACGCTGATTTGGTCTTTGATTTAGAGATTACGGGGA
>CAYTDS010000036.1:0-13067 GCA_964436555.1 uncultured Flavobacteriaceae bacterium
TCTTTTAATGCCAAATCTACGTTAGATTCCGAAAATTTAATGTCATTTCGGAATGTCAAAGCCTTATCAAATATTGTCTTTGGAGAATTGTCCAAAATTTCCGCAAGGGGGATATCAAACTCCTCATCCGCTATATCAAAATTTTCATAGTCGGTTAACTGTAAAAGCTGCGCAAGACTAATTCTGGAAATGACTAGATTATTCTCTGCATTTACTATTTGTTGTTCTTGAGTAGCAGCTGTGGCCTCAATTTCCAACTGGTCACCACGGGGTACCACTCCAGATTCTACCAATTCTCTGGTGCGCTTTAAATCTTGTTCCGTAACGGCATACTGCGCCTTAAATACCTTAAGTGATTCTTTATTCGATAAAATTTGAAGGTAGCCATTGGCAACGGAAAGACGAATATCATCTTTCATATTATCCAATCGATATTGATTTGACAAGGCATTGAGTTTGGCACGGTTTAGTCGATGAAAATTCCGAAGTCCATCAAATAAGTTTAACGAAGATGTGAGATTCCCTTCTGCTGATAGAATGGTGCTTGTAGACAGCGTGTTTGTGGTTGGATCCAAAACAAGACCAGTACGATTAGCAACATTCGAGCTTGCATTAAAATCCGGGAGAAAGGCGCCTAATGCGTCTGACTTATCTATGGTGGCATTCTCTAAATCAAGTTCAAACTGAGCAATGGTTAAATTATTTTCCACGGCATAATAAACACATTCTTCCAGCGTCCATTTTTTTTGTTGGGCAAACCCAATCACAACAGAAAATACAAGTGTTAGTACTACTATTTTAAAATTCATTGATTATTAGTTTTTTGATTGTTGATTGATTCTATTTTAATCTAGCTATTCCTTTGTCTCTTCTTCTGTACCTTTTTTAATAGGCTCTGTCTTGTTCCATATTTTAACATTGTCCTTTTCAGTAAGTCCCGAAACAATTTCCACATTTACCCCATCCGAAACTCCAATAACAATATCCTTTCGTTCAAATTTTTGGTCTCCTACCGAGACTTCCACATAGGGTTTATCTGTTATTTTATCAAACTGTAAAAGTGCTTCAGGAACTAATAAAACACCTTCTTTTTTTTCAAGAACGAGAGAAGCATTGGCACTGTATCCGGCACGGATAAAAAACTCGTCCTCAATAGCCACATCGCCTTCAATCCTAAATTGTACCGCCCCGGACTCCTCTACTCCTTTTGGGGCAATAAATTTTAAACTTGCATCAAACTGTTTATCTTGTATAGCGCCCAAACTGATTTTTAAAGGCATTCCCAATTCTAACTTTGCAACCTCACCTTCATCTACCTTTCCCTCAAAAATCATTTTTCCCAAATCGGCAATGGTGGCAATGGTGGTACCATCATTAAAATTATTACTTTGTATTACCTGATCCCCTTCTTTAATGGGTATTTCTAAAAGAGTTCCGGAAACTGTTGCCCTAATGTTGGTATTTGCAATTGAAGAGCCTCCCGCAGAACCAACCCGAATTATTTGATAATCTGATTGTGCATTTTGTAGCTCTTGCTGCGCCTGATCATATTGCAGTTGTAAGGTGTTGAAATCTTGACTGGAAATTACTCCCTTATCAAACAAACCTTTGTTGCGGTCGTATTCAATTTTAACATTTCCAAGAGCCAGTTGCGCATTCCGAACCCTTCCGCTAGCTTGGTTCAAAGATTGCTCATTGGGTACTACTTTTACCTTGGCAATTAAATCTCCTGAGTTTACTTTTACCCCCTCTTCCAAATATATTTTATCTATAATCCCTGTTATTTGGGGCTTTATTTCAACCTCATCCTGAGGAATTACTTTTCCGGTGGCTACTGTCTTCTTCTCAACATTACCAATAAATGGTTTTTGAGTGTCATAAGTAATCGCCGATTTGCTATTTGACTTTACAAAGAAAACAGCAGCCCAAAGTGCTGCAAGCACTAAAACTCCAATGAGTACGTATTTTAAAATTTTATTCATTTTTCTTATTTTAATAATTGTATACTGGTTTGGTTTACTCTTCTCTTAATGCGTCTATGGGTTTTATGCTTACGGCACGCTGCGCGGGTATTAACCCTATTAAAGTACCCAACACGACCATGATAAGCAATGCGCCTATAACATAAATTATGGGAACTGTAGGGTTAGTGTAGGGGAAATCTATATCCTTGGTAAAACTATTTATTAAACTAAGTACTCCGGCTCCTAAAATAATACCCATAATACCAGCAACCATGGTTAAGAAAACCGATTCTAAAATAATCTGTGCCCTTACTTCTCGGGGTGTTGCTCCTAAAGCCCTTCGGACTCCAAGCTCTTTGGTACGCTCCTTTACAGAAATCAATAATATATTCCCAATTCCAATTACCCCTGCTAAAATGGTAGCTATTCCTACAACAAGTGATAAAAATGTCATTCCGTTTGCGAAACCTTTTATTCTATTAAAAATTTCTCCCAGGTTAAATGACCCAAAAGCGCGTTCATCTTTGGGATTTACGCGGTGAATAGTTTTTAAAATAGATTTTACATTCTCTTCTACTTTGACAACATCTGCATCATCGTAAGCAGCAATAATAAGCCAGCCTACATCTTCCCCGGTATTGTATAGTTTCTGATAGGTGGTGAAAGGAATATAAATATCGCTATCGCTTTCAAAACCGCCACCGGGTGTAAATTTATGTACACCAACCACTTGAAAGTAAATATTGTCTATTCTTATGTAGCCACCTATAGGATTCTCATCCTTTTCAAAAAGTTCTGTTTGGGTGCGTTCTCCAATGACACAAACTTTACGTGCCTGCTCTATATCTTCATCATTTATAAACCTTCCCCCATCATATATTTTTTTGGTAGCTATTTTTGTAAGCACAGGAAAGTCTCCATAAACCGAATAATTCCCTGTTTTTTGTCCTCGAACAATAGCTCCGGGAGAATCACCAAAAACCCCTCTTACATTTCTGGGTGCTATATCCTTAATTTCAGGAATTCTATTTTTTAAGATTTGTAAGTCAGAGAGTTTCAACTGCACTTGTCTGCCTGTTTTATATCCCTCATATGGCATGCTTGTAGTTTGGGCCCAAGCGAACATACTGTTCATAGCAATGGTCTGAAACTGACGTTCAAAGCCATTATCTAAGCCCTTGGCAGCACCTGCCAGTGCAATGTAGATGAAAATACCCCACAACACCCCTATTACCGTGATTATAGTACGTGTTTTGTTCTTACTTATAGAACCAAAAATCTCCTGCCACGTATTTCTATCAAATAAGAATCTCATATTATTCGTCTCTAAGTGCTACAATTGGTTTAATACTGGCTGCGCGTTTGGCGGGGATGTAACCCGCTATGGCTCCAAATAGAATTAATACGAGAGTTGCAAAAATAGCAACCACACTGTTTATATATGGATTGGTAATAAAGTAATCTTCCAGTTTTTCTCCCAAAGAGCTTAGAATAGCTATGCCGATGAGCATCCCTATAAAACCGGATACGGTGGTTATAAAAACAGATTCTAACAATATTGTACCAATAACTGCCTTTGGAGTTGCACCCAAAGCTTTACGGATACCCAACTCTTTGGTCCGCTCTTTAACAACAAAAACCATTATATTACTGATACCTATAATTCCTGCGATAATAGTTCCAAAAGCAACAAAAGCAACAATTATTTGTAATACTCTAGCAAATTGCTGGTTTTGTTTTAACTGATCGGCCACATTTCTAATAAACAATGCACTTTGATCATTAGGGTTGATATTTTTTTTGTCCTTTATGAATTTAGTCAGACTACTTTCAAAAGCCATAGCACCAACATAACCGATTTCCGGCTTAAAGCCAACTATAATTTGATCTATCTTGTCTGTATTCTTTTCAATGAGCTGTCGTGTAGTGTAAGGTATAAAAATGATTCTTTCTTCATTATCCCCTCCATCATCCTGAAAAACCCCGATAACCTTAAAAGAACTTCCACCAATGTCTATGAATTCACCTATGCTTTTTTTTGATTTGAACAAATCCTGCTCTACCAATCTACCAATAACAGCATATTTGGTTTTATCACGTACATCTTGCTCATTTAAGTACCTGCCTTTCATCATAATGGTCAGCTCACTTAACTGATGTCCGGGACCTACCCCTTGAGTAGTGTAATTATTAGATTCATTATTGTATTTTACTAAGGTGCTCCTTGAGATTCTCGGGGTAACATACTGCAAGAATAACGGAAAATTCTTCTTTATATCTGCAATGTCATCATTTTTAAACTCAATTTGTCTGCCTGATTTATATCCCTTATAAGGAATAGTAGTTCTACCGGGAAATAGATAAAAAACATTTGTTGCGTCTTGACTAAAAAATTTGTCAAAGGTGTTTATCAATCCATTTCCAAAACCAAAAAGAACCACAAAAATAAGAATCCCTAATGCCACAGTAAAACCGGATAAAAAGGTTCTTAATTTGTTTTTTCCAATGGTTTGGAAAATTTCTTTCCAATTATCTCTACTAAACATATGCAGATGCCCTAACCTGATTTACTACTTTGTCCTCTATGATAACCCCGTCCTTTAAATGAACAATTCGTTTACACATATTCGCAATATCAGGTTCATGAGTTACAATTAAAATAGTATTACCAAGATCATTGATTTTTTGAATTAGATCCATAACCTCGTAGGAAGTTTTACTGTCTAGTGCGCCCGTAGGTTCATCCGCCAAAAGTACTTTTGGTTCCGCCGCCATAGCTCTGGCTATTGCAACCCTTTGTTTTTGTCCTCCGGATAGCTCACTTGGTAAATGGTCTGCCCATTCCCTTAGACCTACCTGCTCCAAGTATTTTAAAGACTTTTCTTCCCTCTCTTTCCTTCCAACTTTTTGATAATATAAAGGAAGCGCTACATTCTCCATAGCATTCTTATAATTGATAAGATTGAAGGACTGGAAAACAAAACCCAAAAACTTATTTCTATAGTTTGCCGCCTTAGTTTCGTTAAGATTTTTAATTGGAACACCATCTAAAGTATATGACCCCTCATCCAATTCATCTAACATTCCGAGGATATTTAAAAGGGTAGATTTACCAGAACCTGAAGAACCCATAATAGCCACTAGTTCTCCTTCTTTAACAGAAAAATTAATTCCCTTAAGTACGTGAAGGGAATTGTTACCCATTTTATAGGATTTGTGAAGATCTTTTATTTCAATCATGTTTGGCTATTTGAATGGTCTAAAATTAAATTTCCTGTATAGGACTTTAAAATTCTTAAATTGTTACAAGATATAATTAAATGTTTTGTTAAATAAAATGTATTAAGCACCGTCCGGCTTAATAATATTCCAAACTTTAATAGCATCATCGGTTTCAATTCCCGATTTCACCTCCACAAAAATACCATCACTCAATCCAAGTTCTATATCTTTTCGCTGAAATTGCTGCTCTCCTTTTGCAACCTCCACAAAAGGCTTTTTGGTTTTAGAATCAAACTGTACTAATCCTTCCTTAATAGACAAGACCTCGTCTGCCCTTCCTAAGATAATGGAAGCATTTGCGCTCAGCCCTGCTCTTATAAAAATAGAGTCCTGCCTTTTTAAAGTTCCCTTAATCTCAAATTGAATGGCTCCATTTTCGGCTTTTCCTTTAGGTGCAATGTAATCCAATACGGCATCAAAAACAGCATTTTCAATTGCCCCTACGGTTATTTCTAAAGGTAGGTTTTCCTTTATTTTTCCTACTTCGGACTCATCGACTTTTCCTTCAAAAATCATCTTATTTACATCTGCTATAGCCGCAATAGTAGTACCTTCATTGAAATTATTACTCTCTATTACCTGATTCCCAACTTCCACCGGAACCTCTAAAATCATTCCACTAACTGTTGCTCTAATTAAGGTATTCGCGGCATTACCATACCCCGTTGTAGTTCCGGTACTTATAATATCATATCTTTTGTTGGCTGCATTAAAAGCTTGTTTCGCTTGGTCATAGGTCACCTCTGCGCGTTCCAAATCTGCTTTGGAAATTACACCTTTATGAAAAAGTCCCAATTGCCTTTCGTAATTTCGCTTTTGATCAGCAAGGGTAATTTTGGCATCTTCAATTACATTTCTGGCGTCGTTAAGTGCATTAAGGTTGGGTACTACTTTTATCTTTACCAATAAATCACCCGCCTTTACAAAATCTCCGCCCTCAACATAAATCTCCTCAATTACCCCGGAGATATTTGGCTTTATTAGTACTTCCTCTAAAGGAAGAATACTTCCTGTGGCCACAGTTTTCTTTATAATTGTTTGGGTAGATGGTTTTTCAGTTTGATAAACCACGGGGTTCTGAGCATTTTTTTTGTACAAATAATACATAGCGGCTCCAAAGGATACAACTATAAGTGCTAAAATTATTCTGGTTACTGTTTTCTTCATTTCCTTGTTTTTATGTTGATTGATTGATGATTTCTAATTACAATAGTATAGCAGTTTAAACTTACTCTGCCCTTAGGGCGTCAATAGGCCTGACTTTAATAGCACTGTTAGCAGGAATGAAACCTGCCAATAATCCTGAGAAAATCAAGATAAAAAGCGCTCCTAAAACTACCCCCAAACTCACACTCGGATTTAGGAACATATCTACAGGACCCATTATTTCTATTAAAGTATTAATCCCATAGATAAATAAGGCTCCAAAGGTAATTCCAGCCATTCCTGAAATTAAAGTAAGAAAAAGCGACTCCATAAGAATTTGTTTTTTAATAGACCAAGGATTTTCTCCTAAAGCTCTCCGTATCCCTATTTCTTTAGTACGTTCTTTTACTACAATAAGCATAATATTACTAACGCCTATAATTCCTGATAATAGTACTAAAATACCTACAAAATAGGCAATAAAACGCATGGCACCAAAAAGACTTTCTACCCTATTAAACTGCTCAAAAAGGTCGAAATACCCTATTGCACGTTGGTCTTCAGGATGTATTTTTCTATTTTGTTTTACCAGACTTACAATTTGATCTTTAAGATTTGTAATGGATGAGCCATCATTGGCTGTAATAGCCATCCAACCTACATCATTTCCTCTATTAAATGCTTGGGAAAAGGAAGTAAAAGGAACATATATTTCCTTTTGTGCCTCTTCCCCATTACCGCCATTGGTCTTCTTTTTATAGGTGCCTACAACCATAAAATTTACCCCTTGAATTTTGAGATAGGTACCTAAAACCTCCTCCCCATTTTCATATAGGCTCAATTTTACTCCCTCACCAATTATCGCAATTTTTCTTTTTTCTTTGATATCTGAGTGATTCAGAAAACGCCCCGAGGTGATTGTCATTGGATCTTGGTTAATTATTTCCGGATAGTCGCCATAAACATTAAAAGCTCCTGTCTCCATACCTCTAACCACATTATTGGCTCCACCAAATCCGCCTAACTGATTTCTAGGGGAAATATATCTGAGATTTGGTACATTATCACGAATGGCCTCTACATCCTCTAACTTAAAAGTAAAAGTTCTCCTCTCCGGAAGACCCATATACGCCTTTGTAGTATTTCTGCACCACATAAACATGGTATTTGTAGCAATATCTCCAAAGTCCTGCCGAATTCCATTTTCCAAACCTTTCCCGGCAGCCAAAAGGATAATAAGAATCATAATACCCCAAAAAACTCCAAAAGCCGTAAGGACGGTTCTAAACCAATTTGTGGTTAGTACCTCTAAAATTTCTTTCCAGCGATCCTTGTTGAACATAATTAGTTTATATAGGTTTACAGAGGTTTGCTATCCAATGTTGACTTTTTTAAAAAAATTGGTTTCACGCTATTCATCCCTAAGCGCATCGATGGTATGAATATTAGCTGCGCGATAGGCCGGAAAAAAACCGGCAATTGCACCAGCTATTATAAGCACAAAAACCGTGGTTAAGGCAACATTAAAATTTACCGATGGATTTAGAATGTAATCTACTTCTATATGAGGCCCCAACAGCTCTAAAAGCCCCATACTAAAGATTAGCCCCGCAAAACCTGAGATTGCTGTAACGAAGACAGCTTCATGTAAAATCATGCCAATGATGTTCCATGGTTTTGCACCCAACGCCTTTCTAATCCCTATTTCTCTTGTTCTTTCTTTTACCACAATAAGCATAATATTACTTACACCTACCACGCCGGCAATGATGGTACAAATACCCACAAACCAAAAGAAAAATTTTATTCCACCGGTTAGGCTCATAAATCGCTTAACCTCCTCCATCGTATTAAAAACATTTATGGCGCTGGGATCATCCGGTGCAACCGTATGAGCTGCTTTTAAATATGTTTTTAGATTTTCAGTAAACTGAACAGACTCGGCAAGGGCTTGTTCAAAACTCTCTGCGGGCTGTAATGTATAGGATACATTATCTATATTATCCGATCCATTAAAAACACTTTGGGCTGTTGTAACAGGCACAAAAATAATATCCTCCTCACGCTCTCCCCCTGAATCTCCATAAACTCCAACTATCTTGAATTTAATGCCTGATATATCCAAATATTCTTCCAACGGATTGTTGTCTTCTTTGAATACTTCTCGCTTTATTTTATTGCTTATTATGGCTATTTTAGATTTGTTTAGTATATCACTTTGATTGATGTAACGCCCCTGTGACATGTAAGCATTTTCAATAAACTGGTACCCAGGAGAAACACCCTGAACTACATAGCCAATAGATTCGTTTCTATAATTTACAGAAACATCACGCACTCTGAAAACCGGGGAATGGTGTTCTAAATTGTCCTTATACTGAGCTTCAACAAAATCATAATTACCATTTCTCAACTGTATTCTGCGTCCGGGATTTAAACCCTTATGCTCTTTGGTAGTTACTTGTGTCCATACCCATATGCGATTACTTGCATCGGACTCAAATTCCTTGGCAATACCATTTTGCATTCCTTGCCCAAAACCCAATAAAATAACTAGGATGAAAATTCCGGATGCAACCGAAAGACCTGTTAAAAAAGTACGAAGCTTATTTTTACGAATGGTGTCAAATATCTCTTGCCATCTTTCAATATCGAACATAACTTGGTTTAAGCAGATTTAAATTATAATAAAGCGGTATTATAAGTAGACTATATAACCATGGAAATGTTACAGTATAGCAAAAGAAAAAGTGTTAAAATTAAGCTTTGATGAAACTAAGCCTATGTTCGCATTTTTTTATAGACAAAGTAAAACAATCCGGCTATTAAGATATAGGGAATAGCCATTAAATAAACAATTCCGTTGTTTACCCCTTCGGCAACCGCAGTATTTCCTTCACTTTCCAGAACAGCGCGACACATAGCGCATTGCGCTTTAGCTTTTTGTGGAAACAGGTATACTGATAAAACAAGTACCCCCATTTTTACGCCATATCCTCCAAAACCTTTTGTTAAATTCATTACGGTGATTGATAATAGGGTGAAATCATTAGGTATACTATAACTCCGGTTACGGCTACATAAAACCAAATAGGAAAGGTAATTTTTGCCAATTTCCGGTGTTCTTGAAACTTATTTAAATAAGCTTTAACATAAGTCTTGAGTACTAAAGGTATTATGGCAATAGATAGTACAATATGACTAATTAGAATAACATAATAAACATATTTCACTATTCCCTCCCCGCCGTAAACTGTTGAGTCCGATGTCATATGATAAGCAATATACATCAATAAAAAAATTAAGGATAAGGCAATACAAGTAGTCATTAAATTTTGATGTAAACTTATTTTGCCATTCTTAATAGCCCAGACAGCAAAAATCAACAAGATAGCTGTTAAGCCATTTATAGAAGCATATATGGGCGGTAAAAAAGTTAATGGTTGTACGTTAGGAATTTTTACCCCAAATAAAATGGCTACTACAATAGGTACTACAACGGATATGGCAGTAATGATTCTATTAAATTTCCTTTCTTGTATTGCTGTTGCCTCCATTTATTCATTTAATAACTTAAAAATATCTTCTTTAAGAATAGTTATTTGCTGCTCTTCACCTTCTGAATTTCTACCCTGACTTTCAGTTACTGTACCTTTATAGTAAATAAGCGGATTTCCAAAGTCGTCAACCCGGGAGCGAATATACCCTTGCTTATCTATTAAAGCAAACATTCCCGAGTGTTCAAAGCCTCCGGGAGCATCCGCTATTTGAGCGGTGAAAATATTAAATCCTCGATTGGCCAATTCATATATTTTCTCTTGATCTCCAGTCATTAGGTGCCAATCTAAATTGGTAATCCCATATTCCTCTGCATATTCTTTTAAAACTTGTGGAGTATCAAACTCAGGATTAATAGTGAACGATGCCACTCCAAAATCTTCAAAATCCTTAAACTCATTCTGTAAGGCAACTAAATTTTTATTCATAATTGGACAAATAGTTGGACAGGTGGTGAAAAAAAATTCAACCAAATACACCTTTCCGCGGTAGTCCTTGTCTGTTATGAGCAAGCTATCTTGATTAATAAAAGCAAAAGAAGGAACCCTTCGCTTTTCATTATCTATTAGAATATAAGACAATTTACCCTTGTTGTCTTTTTTATTCAGCCGGTCATTTTCTACAATTGCATCTCCCTTTACCCGATCTACAATTCTTGGTATAAATATGATTCCGAAAATCAAAACAATTAATGAAATCCAGATATAGGTATACTTATTCGTTTGCATTTTTTCGAGCGGTATTTTTCTTTAGTGCTAATCGGTATTCTGCAAGAATAATTTTAACGTCATCTTCCATCTTGTTATTCAACTCAGCTACTGCCGAAGTCTTAAAACCATACTTTAGACCTTCGTCCTCATCATCTTTTCTTCCTCTTAGATTTTTGTCTTTATCGATAATAAAGACATATGGAGTACTTAAATCATCATTAAGCGATAGATTTGTTCTTAGACTTTTAAACAGTTCTTCTATGTCTTTTTCATCTCCAAAAACAAAGTTCCATTTCTCCGTATTTCCGAGACTTCCCAAGCTTTTTTTTATTTCAGCTACCTCAATTTCTCTACCTTTTGGAACTACCATTACAAATTGAAAGTCATTAAACTCGTAAAAGCGCTTATATATTTTTTGGTTAAGGTTAAATATATTTCCTTTTTTATTCTCAATATCATTTCCCAAAAATCCTAAAATGCTAATTCTATTATAGAATGTAATAGAACTGTCCAGAGACTTAACATCCGCTACATTTTCAGTGAGTACAGGTAGCTTTCCAAAGTTAGTAACGCCTGAAGCAAAGAAGAGATAAACCACAATGGGGAAGACAAACAAAATAATTAAAACAATTGATTTTTTCATTACCCCTGATTATTATACAAAAATAAAAAAGACGGTACTGAGGCCGTCTTTTATCTCTGTTAATTAAAAGTTAGAAATTCCATTTTACAAAACCATCTTTGTAGACAGTGTAAATATAATCTGCTTCAAACAATAATATAAATATCAGGTAAGCCACAAGGAAAATTGGCGTCCATACCACTGTTCTTCTTAAAGAACTCTTTTCATCCCGCAAGTGCATAAAATCCCAAGCGATATAATACGCTTTAACCAAAGTTAAAATGATAAATATCCAGTTTAGAATTTTCATGCCTAAAAAATAGGATTTAGTCAATATCTCCGGTTTAATAATCCCCAAAGCAACCTCTACCGCTGTAACCAATGTAAGGAAAACCAACACTCCCCAAATTTTTTGGGTATTGGACTTAAACTTTACAAGACCTCTAAAAATTGCTAATTTATGTTCGTGTGCCATTTATACTATAATTTATTTCTCCGAAATAAGGAGCGTAATACATTAAATTTAAACCAAATAGAAAAACGTAAATACAAATACCCAAACCAAATCTACAAAGTGCCAGTACAACCCTACTTTTTCTACCATTTCATAGTGCCCTCTTCTTTCGTAAGTTCCTAAAAT
This sequence comes from uncultured Flavobacteriaceae bacterium, assembly GCA_964436555.1. Taxonomy (GTDB): domain Bacteria; phylum Bacteroidota; class Bacteroidia; order Flavobacteriales; family Flavobacteriaceae; genus Aurantibrevibacter. Next base: position 11,923 of record CAYTDS010000036.1, read on the forward strand.
GACATTAAAGAAAATGATTAAGTTAATTAAAACTCCGGAAAAAACGTGAAACCCATGAAAACCGGTTATAAAGAAAAAGAAATCGGCAAAGAGTCGACTCCCGTATTCATTGTGGACTAAATTAGCTCCTTCTACTACCATTACGGCATCTCCCAAGCTTTTCAAAGACTCTTCGCGGGAAAGCACTGTTTTTTCCCCTGATTCATTTATTGTCTCAGTTCTAACTAAGACATTGGTATTTGCTTTAAAACCTTCAACCACTTCAGCAACCGAATACGATGGTAATGCACTCTCCTCATAAAACCAAACGCCATTACTTCTTGTATTTTGGACGCGTTCTCCAGGAATGGTGGTTGCGAAATCTGACAAAGCTAAATGCTCTCCTTCTGCATTAACAAACTGTAATATTCGGCCTCCTTTAGTTTCCAATGCTCCATGATCTCCTTTTATAAAGGTAGCCCATTCCCATGCTTGAGATCCTACGAAAATTGCACCACCGATAATGGTCAAAAACATGTACCAAATTACTTTAGTCTTCTGCATTTTGTGCCCAGCATCTACCGCCAATACCATTGTTACTGAGGACATAATTAAGATGAAGGTCATAAATGCAACATAGTACATGGGGTAGTTACCATGAAAAAAAGGAACGTGTGTAAATACTTCGTCTGCTATAGGCCAGGTTTCAATAAATTTAAATCTGGAAAAGCCGTATGCTGCCAAAAAACCCGAAAATGTCAAAGCATCCGATACAAGAAAGAACCACATCATTAACTTGCCATAACTCGCGTTTAAAGGTTGGTTGCCGCCGCCCCAAACGTTTTCTTCTGTACCAGTCGCTACTGTTGAATCCATATCTTATTTGTAGTAATTAATAAAATTTTCACAAATTTACATTTTTTTCGGCTATTCAAAATCTTTGGCTTTTAAAAAATCCCTAAAAACTATAATTATTTCCTTCGAACTTCTAAAGGCTATTTTAAACCCCTGAATTTTTCCGATTATTAGCCAACAAAATACATAAACAGTAGTAGGTAAATCCACAAAAAATCTAAAAAATGCCAGAATGCAGCACCCAATTCCAGTCCCAGCATCTCAGAAGCTGTGTATTTGCCTTTGATATGATTAAACAATACAAAAATCAG
>CAYTDS010000036.1:13167-14356 GCA_964436555.1 uncultured Flavobacteriaceae bacterium
GCTACTACTTATTATGACTATAGTACTAATAAAAAAGGCGCTAGGGAGCTCTATATCCTTAATCCAATCTTCTCTGGTGCTACTCACAATATAAGCACTGGTCCATCCCGCAAAAGCCATTAATAAGCTTGCGATACCAAACCACAGCATCATTTTCTTTGCTCTGTTATTCTTCTCTTTTTGTGTGCTACTTGTTAAGTCCATCTGTTCTTTAAATAAATTTATCTACTACATAAACCACTTGCAACAATGTTATATAACTTACACTGGCCAACATGAGTTTTTTTGCTGATGCGTTATCCCTTTTTTCATAGAGTAAAACGGCAAATACCAACATCACCATACCAAGAAGGAATACAATTACAGCCGCTGCGATGGATAAACTTAACCTTCCTGTTATTCCAAAAACCGGAACAATAGAAATTACAATCATCCAAATGGTATACATTATAATTTGTAACGCTGTACCTTTATCTTTCTTTCCGGTTGGTAACATTTTAAATCCACCTCTTTTATAATCTTCATCCAGCATCCATCCTAAAGCCCAAAAATGGGGGAACTGCCAAAAAAATTGGATCATAAACAAAGTTCCGGGTTCTATACCAAAATCATTGGTAGCCGCTACCCAACCCAACATAAAAGGTATTGCCCCGGGAAATGCACCAACGAAGACAGATAGCGGGGTTTTTGTTTTTAAAGGGGTATATACACAAGTATATAAAAATATTGAAATACTACCGAACATGGCAGTCTTGGGATTAAGAATGTACAAAAGAACTATCCCAAGCAGGGTCATTGAAACGGCAATAAGCAAGGCAGAATTAACAGACATTCTTCCGGCAGGAATAGGTCTATTCTTAGTTCGATTCATTAAGACATCTAAATCCTTTTCTATTACTTGATTGAAAGCGTTTGAAGCCCCAACCAGACAATAGCCGCCAACGGTTAATAAAGTAATTGATAAAAAACTGATTTGTTCCGCTCCAAGAAAATAACCCGCAACAGAGGAGAATACAACACTGACTGCAAGTCGGGCCTTGGTAATTTCTTTAAAATCAGCGATTATCAAAGACCAATTGGTTTCTTTGGTCCCGCTCACGGCAGTCTTCATTCAAAATCTAAATAGGTATGCAAAGATATACTTCCCTTAATTTTTTTCCAACCAAATGAACATGTTTATATTAAATAG
>CAYTDS010000037.1:0-14334 GCA_964436555.1 uncultured Flavobacteriaceae bacterium
ACAAACCTTTTTACATGGTGTATTATCATAATAAATTAACGTATTTTCGGTTATTAATTCGGAACCAGACCATTCCTTATGACCAACAACGACCAAATAAACAAACTTCTTGAAAAGCTGGAAATACTACAGCTTATGCAAAACCGATTTTCTAAGGAGATTACTGATTTACGTGAGCAGATTTTGCAAATAAAAACCACTCAGGTTCAACTGCAAAAGGAAAAACAGGAACATATATATGCTGAACCCTCTTCAACTCCTGTTCAGATAGGTTCCGAAATCGAAGAGAAAATACAGGCACTGGAAGAACCGGAACGCTTTGTGCATGCAGAACCTGTCAAAGAAGTCCCTAAGACACCAACCTTACCAAAGGCAAAATCTGATATTGAAAAGTTCATAGGAGAGAACCTCATCAACAAAATTGGAATTGCCATTACGGTAATTGGTGTTGCCATCGGAGCAAAATATTCTATTGAAAACCAGCTAATTAGTCCACTTACGCGTATTATTTTAGGCTACCTCATGGGATTGGGTTTAATGGGCTTTGCCATAAAATTGAAGAAAAACTATGAGAATTACAGTGCCGTTCTGGTTAGTGGCGCCATTGCTATTCTATATTTTATTACCTATGCAGCTTATAGCTTTTATGAATTAATTCCTCAGGGTTTTGCCTTTGCATTAATGGTTGTGTTCACGGGCTTTACCATTGTTGCTGCACTAAATTATAACAAACAGGTTATTGCCCATATTGGTCTTGTGGGCGCCTATGCCGTTCCCTTTTTATTGAGTGATGGCTCCGGTGAAGTGGAAATTCTTTTTAGTTATATGGCGATTATTAATATTGGTATACTGGTTATCGCTTTTAAAAAATATTGGAAACCACTTTATTATTCAGCATTTGTACTTACCTGGCTTATCTTCTTTGGATGGTTTGTTGCAGACTTCCTTGTTACGGAGCATTTTGCTATGGCTTTAGTTTTTACTGTTATTTTCTTTGCGACTTTCTACGCCATCTTTCTAGGTTACAAGTTGCTTCAAAAGGAACAATTCAATGGCGGGGATATTCTGCTCTTACTTGGGAACTCCTTTATTTTTTATGGTCTGGGATATGCCATTCTAAAAGACCACGAGTCCGGAAAGCAGCTCTTGGGATTATTTACTTTGGGCAATGCCATCATACATTTTGGAATAGGCGCCTTAATTTACAGACAAAAATTAGCCGACCGAAATCTGTTCTTTCTTGTTGCTGGACTGGTTTTAGTTTTTATCACCATTGCCATCCCCGTGCAGTTAGATGGGAATTGGGTTACCTTGCTTTGGGCTTTTGAGGCTGCATTACTATTTTGGATTGGGAGAACCAAAACTATTCCCTTGTATGAAAGACTCTCCTATCCCCTAATGTTTTTGGCTTTTTTTAGTCTTGTTCATGACTGGACAATGAGCTACAGCTACTATATTCCGGAGCAATCGGAAACAAAACTAGTTCCCTTGGTGAATATCAATTTTCTTACTGCGCTGCTATTTATTACTGCCTTTGCTTTTATTACCTATTTGAATTCCAACAGTAAATACCCTTCACTACTGGGAAACAGAACAGTAAAGGCGTTCATGAATTTTTCAATTCCCGCCATTTTATTAATTGTGATCTATTTTGCCTTCAGGATAGAAATTACTACCTATTGGGGTCAGCGGTATATGGATTCGGCACTAGACATACAAGCAGAAGGTGATAACTATTCAGGTGGTTTTTGGAATTCTGATTTGCTAAAATTTGAATCTATCTGGTTATTGAATTATTCCTTATTATTTTTCTCCTTGTTGGCCTTAGTAAATATCAAAAAAATCAGAAGTAGGAATTTAGGTTTTATAAATATCGCCTTGTGCTTATTTGTACTATTTCTTTTTATTGCAGATGGATTATACATTTTGAGCGATTTAAGAGAAAGTTACATTAACCAAACGCTGTCTGAATATTATAACCAGGGTCCTTTAAATATTGGAATACGGTACATTTCATTTGCTTTTGTAGCCTTATCATTATATGCGCTGTATTCCTACCTTAAACAAGAATTCATGCAGCCTTGGTCCTCCAAGTTGAGAGTTGGTTTTGACCTTTTAGTGCATACTGTTGTTTTGTGGATTATCAGTAGCGAACTCATCAATTGGATGGACATTATGCACTTTTCACAATCGTATAAACTTGGGCTAAGTATCTTGTGGGGAGTTTATGCCTTGCTGTTAATTGTCCTAGGTATATGGAAAAAGAAGAAGCATTTCCGGGTGGCTGCTATCGTACTTTTTGCCATAACACTGCTTAAACTGTTCTTCTATGATATTGCGAATTTGGATACTATTGCCAAAACCATAGTTTTCGTTTCCTTGGGCGTATTGCTTTTGGTAATTTCATTTCTTTACAACAAATTCAAACATCTTATTTCAGAAGACCATGAAGCATAAATTTACTATTCTTTTGTTGTTTGTTTGTGTTATTGGATTTTCACAATCGAATAGCTATAGTTATCAAAGAGAGCTTTTAGGGATCACATCACAATGGCATAAAATAATTCTACCTAACGAAATTTTTGAGAAAACCAAGACTGATTTTTCGGATATCCGTATTATCGGAGTTACTGCAAACAGAGACACCTTGGAGGCTCCCTATGTATTGCAACTGGCTTCAGACAAACTAAGTCAGGTTGTAGCTTCGTTTAAATTAATTAATCAAGCTAAAAACAATACAGGCAGCTATTTTACTTTTGAAACACAGGTTGAGAGTGCAATAAACCAAATTCAACTTGATTTTAAACCCCTCAATTTTGATTGGAAAATAACTTTAGAAGGAAGTCAAAATCAGCAAGAATGGTTCTCAATTATCACAGATTACAGAATTTTATCTATCAACACTTCGGATACCAATTTTAAATATACCGACCTAAATTTTCCAACTGCAAAGTACCGTTATTTTCGATTATTAATTCACGATGTTGAAAATCCCGAATTTATTGCTGCAAAGCTCCTTTTAAATACGTTTATGGAGGGGAATTATAATAAGTATCTGATCAAATCGAATGCGTTGGATGAAGACAAAAAAAACAAATTAACCGAAATCTATTTGGAACTGAAATCTGCTGTTCCGGTAAGCAAACTTTCACTGGAAGTTAAAAATAACTATGCCTATTTCCGTCCAATTCATATAAGTTATTTAAGTGACAGCGTGCAAACAGAAAAAGGCTGGAAATACGGGTATAACAAACTCACTTCAGGAACTATAAATTCATTTGAGAAAAGCGAATTTAAATTCAAAAGTACCATAATTAAAAAACTAAAAATAATCATTGAAAATCAGGATAATGTTCCCCTACAAATCGATTCCATTCAAGTCAAAGGTTATGTGCATGAAGTAGTTGCCCGTTTTACATCTCCGGGTACATATTTTTTAACCTACGGTAATCCTTTGAAACCTGCACCCAACTATGATATTCAGCGATTCCTAGATCAAATTCCCGCCAATCTCAAAACATTGCAATTGGGTAACGAACAATTCATTAGAAAAGATACTAACGAAGTAGGGAAACCATTATTTCAGAACCCTTACTGGTTGTGGGGAGTAATGATCTTAATTATTCTTTTATTGGGCTGGTTTTCCCTAAAAATGATTCGGCAGAAATAATCAGAAACATTCCAAAGAAACATAACTCTTGTAGCATGCGATTGATTGGAGTACAGCTTTTTGAAATAAACTTTACAAAAGACAAAAGGAAGCCTACAAAAAAGATTATCACACATTTTCTATTCAAATGAAGTTTGCAAATCAATGCTGCTAGTAATGCTGTACAGCTTGTTTTCTTCTTTAACCCGAAGAGCTTTAAATGATATAACTTGTAAGAAGGCTAAATTTGTGCAAGAAAAAAATAAGGTTTTTATAAAATCTATTCGTTTTTTATACATCCTGTAATTCCTTGTTGTTTTCAACAACTCCTGTTAAACAAGAGAATACTACAGTTACATTTCATTACCTTTACTTAGATCTTTTTGAAAAATTATGCGAAAAAAATATCGCTATTTTCTATTCATTTCTTTAGTGGCTCCTTTGCTTATTATTCTTTTATGTAATCTGATAATCAGCTACTCCACAAAAGGAAAAATCTTTTCAAGTCATGAGGAAATTCCAAAGAACAGGGTTGGTTTGGTGTTGGGAACTTCAAAAAAATTGACTGATGGACAACCCAATCCGTATTATACCAATCGAATTATCTCTACTATAGCCTTATTCAAAGCGGGTAAGATAGATTTTATTCTTGTGAGCGGGGATAATGGCAGTATCTATTATAATGAACCTCATACTTTTAAAAAAGATCTTATACTCGGTGGCATTCCGGAAGATAAAATATTTTTAGATTATGCAGGTTTCCGAACTTTGGATTCCATGGTAAGGGCAAAATCAATTTTTGGTCTAGACAGCGTTACCGTAATATCACAGGAATTTCATGTGCAGCGCGCAATTTTTCTGGCAGAACGAAAAAATGTAATAGCTATCGGCTATACAGCAAAAGACATCTCCGCAAAACAAGGGCTAAAGGTCAATATAAGAGAATATTTTGCCCGGGTTAAGGTCTTTATAGACTTAGCATTAAACACACAGCCTAAATTCTATGGCGAGCATATTGAAATAAAATAACCTCCTAGATTCTTTCATACAAAAGCATTTTATTTTACCTATAATTAAACCTAGCCTTAGGAAATAATAGCCTAATTCCGTGTTGTTTAATAAACCAAAAGGATTTATTGGAATTTCGTAAAAAGTTCTACTTTAGTGCCAAATTAGCTACCAACCATGTCTAAACTAACCGCATTACTAAAAAATCTTGGCCCGGGCCTTTTATTTGCCAGCATGTCAATTGGGACTTCTCATTTAGTCCTTTCTACAAAGGCGGGAGCGCAATATGGATGGTTAATGTTTATCCCCATTGTGTTAGCCAATGTCCTGAAATATCCTTTTTTTGAGTTTGGGGTTCGATATACTAACAGCACAGGCAAATCCCTTATTGAAGGTTATTTGAACCGTGGAAGACGCTATTTGCTGTTTTATGCCTTTATAAGTTTGTTCTCCATTTTTACCATCCTTGCAGCCCTTTACGTGGTGACGGCAGGATTGCTTATTAACTTATTACATATTCCGGAAATTTCGGTTAGTGCAGCAGCCTTAAGCCTTTTTATATTTATAAGTGCCATGCTTATTATCGGGCGATACAAATTTTTAGAAATTTCCTTAAAATTTGTTGTATCCATATTATTTGTAGCCCTTTTGGTTACTACGGTTATGGTAATCTTTAAAGGTCAGATATCCCCTGTTGAAGATTTTAGTCCGCCTACCCTATTCAATGAAGTTGGCGTTTTATTTCTTATTGGTTTAGTAGGATGGATGCCAACTACTGTTGAGGCTTCCAGTTGGATAAGTCTTTGGACAATTGAAAAGTTTAAGGTAACAGGAGCAAAACTTTCAATGAAACAGGCTTTACAAGAGTTTAATTTTGGCTATTTTATGACAGGGCTGCTGGCTATATTTTTTCTCATAATAGGCTGGATGACTTTGTATGGAACCAATACAGAATTGAGTGGGAATTCTGTAACCTTTGCCGATCAATTGGTTAACCTTTTTACCGGGCATATTGGCATATGGAGCTATATTTTTATTGCCATAGCGGCTTTCGCAACCATGTTTAGTACCTGTATAACTGCTCATGATGCTATTTCAAGAGTAAGTGTGGATATTATTGAGCTTCTTTTCCTCAAAGATAAATCGTATAATAAAAAGCTGTTTTTTTCCATTGTGGTGATCTTCCTTGCAGCAATTAATTTTATAGTGATATCCGTTTTTGGAGCTAATATGGGTCAACTTGTAGCCCTGGCTACCTTTATTTCCTTTGTACTAGCTCCGGTAATAGGGTATATGAATCTTAAAAATGTTATGAGCGATGACCTTCCTGAAACGGCTCGCCCTAAAAAAGGTTTACAAATACTAACGTATATCGGAATTTTATTTCTCTCCCTTTTTGCTATCTATTACTTTTGGATTGTAGTTTTTTAGTATGTTCTGTTTACAGCCTCAACCTTCTTGGCACTACAGCGAATTATCTATAATTTCCTGAACCACTTCAGGGTTTAATAGGGTGCTGATATCTCCTAATTCTTTCGTGTCTTTAGATGCTATTTTTCGAAGAATTCTGCGCATAATCTTTCCACTTCTGGTTTTAGGTAAGCCGGAAACAAACTGAATTTTATCTAGCTTGGCAATGGGTCCAATATGCTCTGTAATTTGCTGATTAATTTCCTTTCTCAGGTTATCTCTATCCCTGCTTTCTCCGGTTTCCTTTAAAATTACAAATCCATAAAGTGCGTTTCCTTTCACATCATGAGGAAAACCAACAATGGCCGATTCAGCCACCGCCGGATGCTCATTTATAGAATCCTCAATTGGTGCCGTGCCCAAATTATGACCAGAAACAATGATAACATCATCTACTCTACCTGTAATTCGGTAATACCCTACTGCATCTCGCAAGGCTCCATCTCCTGTAAAATAATTATTCTCGAATGCTGCAAAGTAGGTTTCCCGATAACGTTCATGATTGCCCCATATAGTTCTGGCTATCGAAGGCCATGGAAATTTAATGCAAAGTCGACCTTCTACCTGATTTCCTATCAGTTCCTGACCCGCCTCATCCATCAAAGCCGGTTGTATTCCAATGAATGGCAAAGTAGCATAGGTGGGTGCCGTTGGGGTAACATAAGGAATAGGTGAAATCATAATTCCTCCGGTTTCTGTTTGCCACCAAGTGTCTACAATGGGACTTTTCTTCTTTCCAATATTATTATTATACCAATGCCAAGCCTCTTCATTAATGGGCTCCCCTACAGATCCTAAGACTTTCAACGAAGAAAGGTCATGTTTCTCAACAAAATCAAGACTTTCCTTTGCTAAAGCTCTTATTGCCGTTGGTGCTGTATAAAACTGATTCACTTTATGCTTTTTTATTACTTCCCAAAAACGTCCATAATCGGGATAAGAGGGCACCCCTTCAAATAGAACCGTTGTGGCACCGTTTGCCAGAGGGCCGTAAACTATATAAGAATGACCGGTAATCCAACCAATATCTGCCGTACACCAATAGACATCGCTTTCTCGGTACTGAAAAATGTTTTTAAACGTGTAGGCTACATACACCATGTATCCGGCACATGTATGTACCATACCTTTTGGTTTTCCTGTAGAGCCGGAGGTATACAGAATAAATAAAGGATCCTCCGAATCCATAATTTCTGCACGACATTCCGAACTGGCACCATCTAAAAGAGGCTGCATCCACTCATCTCTACCCTTTTTTAATTCAACAGCTGAACCCGTTCTTTTTACTACCAAAACCGATTCAACTCCCGGGCACTGTTGTAATGCGGCATCAACTATACCTTTTAAGTCGATAGCTTTGTTTCCTCGGTATGATCCATCGGAAGTGATAACCATTTTACAATCGCAGTCATTAATGCGTGTTGCAACCGCAATGGAAGAAAACCCTGCAAAGACAACGGAGTGTATTGCTCCAATGCGCGCACAGGCCAAAACAGCTATGGCCAATTCTGGAATCATAGGAAGGTAAATACAAACCCTGTCTCCTTTTTTAATACCCTTTTCCTTGAGCACATTAGCCATTTTACTAACCCGCTCATGCAATTGCCTGTATGTAATGTGTTGTGCTTCTTCTTTAGGATTGTTGGGTTCAAATAGTAAAGCGGTTTTGTCCCCTCTGGTGGGTAAATGTCGATCCAGACAATTCTCTGTAATATTCAACTTAGCATTTTCAAACCATTTTATTTCAGGTTTTTTAAAATCCCAACGAAGCACCCTATCCCATTTCTTACGCCAAACAAAATGCTCCTCGGCTACTTCTTCCCAAAAACTCTCCGGATCCCGAACCGATTTTCTATAGACTTGAAAGTACTCTTCTAAATGTTTTATATGATAATTACTCATGTGAAAATCAGTTTAATCTAATTAAACATAATATGTATATGAAAGCTAACCATTCCAATCTGTTATATTCAATGATCACTCGCAGCTCCAGCGCCATTTGGTATTCTAATATTCTCTACAATTTCCTGAACATCATCAGGAGGTTTTGGAGTGAATTTGGAAATTAATAAGGCGACTATAAAGTTAAGCAACATTGCCACAGCACCAAAACCCTCCGGGGAGATTCCGAACCACCAATCGGTTTCTGTTCCACCACCGAACATATCAAATTTAAATTTCATCATATACGTCAACATGGCTACTATGCCAACCACCATCCCTGAAATAGCTCCTTCTTTGTTCATTTTTTTATAAAAAATACCCATGATAATAGCAGGAAAAAAGGAAGCCGCCGCCAAGCCAAATGCGAGGGCGACTGTTGCTGCTACAAAATCCGGCGGATGTATTCCAAAATAACCTGCCACGACAACAGCCGCCACAGCTGAAAAACGCGCCGCTATTAATTCTCCTTTATCAGAAATGCCGGGTTTAATCTGTTTTTTAATTAAATCATGCGAAATAGAGGTGGAAATCACCAACAATAACCCAGCTGCAGTGGATAGTGCTGCTGCCAATCCTCCTGCGGCCACCAGAGCAATTACCCAATTGGGTAAATTAGCAATCTCCGGGTTTGCCAAAACCATGATATCGGGATCTACGGTCAATTCATTAACTGCTTTATCGGCAACATACTGAATCTTTCCATCTCCATTTTTATCATCAAATTTTATGAGACCTGTTGTCTCCCACTTGGAGAACCACGCGGGCATATCTTCGTATTTTTGATTGCTAACGGTCTCGATTAGGTTGGTCCTTGAAAATACGGCAATAGCCGGAGCAGTTGTGTATAAAATAGCTATAAACAATAGGGCATATCCTGCCGACTTTCTGGCATCCCGAACTTTTGGAACTGTAAAAAAGCGTACGATGACATGAGGTAAGCCGGCTGTGCCAACCATTAGAGCTGCTGTGATACAAAAAACATCTATCATAGCTTTAGAGCCGTCAGTATATTTAGCAAAGCCCAGTTCGGTAGACAAGCCATCTAATTTATCAAGCAATGAAATACTTTCTCCTGTGATATTGCTACCCATTCCTAGTTGCGGTATTGGATTTCCCGTCATTTGGATTGATATGAAAATGGCAGGAACCATAAAGGCAAAAATAAGAACACAATACTGGGCTACCTGGGTATAAGTGATTCCCTTCATGCCTCCAAGAACAGCATAGAAGAGTACTATAATCATCCCTATAATTACTCCGGTATTTATGGGAACCTCTAAAAATCTTGAAAACACAAGGCCTACCCCTCGCATTTGTCCGGCCACATAAGTAAAGGAAACCAGTAATGCACAAATTATGGCAACAGTTCGTGCCACATTAGAATAGTAGCGATCTCCAATAAAATCTGGAACTGTAAATTTCCCGAACTTCCGTAAGTAAGGTGCTAAAAGTAGTGCTAATAAAACATAACCCCCTGTCCAGCCCATAAGATAAACGGAGCCATCATAACCGCCAAAAGAGATTAGCCCTGCCATACCTAGAAAAGAGGCTGCTGACATCCAATCGGCCGCAGTAGCCAATCCATTAGCCAATGGGGAAACTCCACCGCTGGCAACATAAAATTCTTTAGTAGAGCCAGCTCTAGACCAAATAGCGATGCCAATATAGAGGGCAAATGTGAGACCTACTATAATGTAGGTCCAGGTTTGTATGCTCATAAATTAGTAAGTATAAAGATGAGTTAACCTATTCGTCAAAGCCATATTTTCTATCTAATTTGTTCATTAAGCGAACATAAACAAATATTAAGAAGACGAACACATAGATAGACCCTTGTTGAGCAAACCAAAAACCCAGTTTAAAGCCGCCAAGTGAAAACTGATCCAGTGCGTCTTTAAAGAGAATGCCAAAACCATAAGAAACTAAAAACCAAATACTAAGTAGAATTCCCAAATACAACAGGTTTCGTTTCCAATAAGCTTTTGATTTTAAATTTTTGTCCATTGAAGTTTTATTCTGTTTAAATATAAGTATTCCAATAAAAATATGGATCATAGACAGCAATAAACTTAAAGAAACCAATAAAAAAGGAAATAAAGGAGAATGGTCTGAGATACTATTAAATTCTCAAAAGGATATACCTCTGAAATTTGCAACTTATAAATATAAATAGATTCAGACCTAAATAAAACAAGTAAGTTATTCTTTAAAAGACTTATGTATTCTTTCGACACTTACAGTAGTGTTGTTATAATGCCATATTACAAGTCCCCCAGTTAAAACAACTATATTGACAATTAACGGTAAAATCTGGGGTATTACTTCATCTCCAAGTATAACCTTGATGGTCTTTCCGAGAATAGATAGCGAGGATCCGACGATTAGGAGTACAGACCATATGGTAATACCAGTTTTTGCATATTTATCTCTTAATAATAAGAGTAAAAACAACAACAAGCTTACTGAGATTTGGAGGGCTACCATAAATGTAAACCCGTTCACTAAATTGTAAATGTTAAGGCTGAGTAGAATTCCTACAACAACAATCAGAATGGCGTAAAAACTTTGATTTTTGAATACTGTTTTTTCCATTTAAGATTGTTTATAACTAGTCTAACGCAAAAAATATTAAAAAAGGATATTTGCATTGAGAACTACAATCAAAGACCTTTCATTCTGCTCATGTAACATATCCAAACAAAATACTCCTTTTTTACAATTGTTCGTAATTCTTTCTTCTCCAAATCCCTTAGAATCTAAAATATTCTTGGAAGGAACACCTTTTTGAATAAGATATTGTTTAATTGCATTAGAGCGATTTTGCGAAAGTTTTAAGTTATTGGCGGCAGTACCGCGACTGTCAGTATGCGATTCTATACGTAATTGAATTTCAGGAAATTTAGTAACAGCGTAAACCACTTTATCTAATTCCGTGGCAACTGACGGAGTAACATCTGCTTTGCCTTTATTAAAAAAGAATTTTCCAAGTTTTATTACCTTTTGATTTTCACGTTCTTGAACAAGATCATCAAACAGGGCAAGCTCTGTGACTAATCCTGTTTTTTGTAGTACTTCTAAAGCTGCTTCATCATACTCCGTATAATAGGTTGAATAGCGTTCTTTTGTTATTTCTAAAATAATTCCATCTCTCCAGGGAATTTCCAATTGATAGTCCCCGTTCTCTTTTGTGAATAGCTCCTTTAGCAAATTCTTATTGGTATCCATAACACGAATGGCTGCCTTTTCTATACCTTGATTTGAATTTGGTTTAATGACATTTCCTTTTAAAACCAAAGTTTTTAATCCCGGTTTTTCTGATACCCTAAAACCATAAATATCATCATTACCTTTTCCTCCCGGCCTATTGGATGCAAAATAACCTTCTAACCCGTTGGTGGCATTATTTTTAATAATAAAGCCAAAATCGTCTGCTGAAGAATTAATGCCCGAACCTAAATTTATTGGAATGCTAAACGTTCCGTCAGACTGTATTTTAGTCTCATACACATCCATTCCTCCAAGACCATAAAACACGTCTGAAGCAAAATAAAAGCTATTATCAAATAAAAAAGGAGCTATTTCATTTCCAGGAGTATTTATGCGAGGGCCCAAATTTACCGGAGCAGACATTATTTGTCCGTTATTGGTATAAACAAAATAAATATCCGTACCTCCATAACTATCTGAAAAATTAGCTGCAAAATAGAGTTTTCCTGTAGCAGCATCGTAAAAAGGATAATAGAAGGAAGTGCTAAGGTCCCTTAACAAATAGTCAAAAGATCCCTTACCGTCTGAAACCCCTAATGCCAAAGCGTTTTTTCCGTTTTCGTCGAAAGAAAGCCTTCCGTTTTCCGCATTTGATAAAATATAAAATATACGATTTAACCCAGTACTATAATAGGGAGTTGATTTATGAAATGAGGTCTTTGGAATCCCGGAAAAGGGATTGTTATTTAAAATATCGCCGTCCTGAGCAATTCTGGCAACATATATATCTAAATAAGACTCCCCGGATGGACCATAGATTCCCTTTTTATCTGCACTTCTCGAGCTTGTGAAAAGAAGTCTGTTCTCATCATAAAAGGTAGGTGAAAAATCGGCTTGCGGACTATTAATACTTACGTTGAAAATATTAAAATCTTTCGCCAATTTATCATCTGATGCAAGAAGTTCCGAATTAAATTCGGCATTCTCCAATAATTCATCAGACAAGGTATTAGTTTTTGTTGCTAAAAACGCCTTTACCCTTTCCATACCCGATGTCTTTGCTAAAGCTCTCAGCATTTTATTAAAATCATGACTGGGCATTGCAGTGTCCTTTTTATAAAAAGCCAAGTAGGTATCAGAAGCATTTTTAAAATCTCCTGTTTTAATATAAGCATCGGCCAAATTCAGTAATTGTTTATTGGCCAAAGGCTTTTTTAGTTGTTCTTTTTTGTACTCGGCAATAGCGGATTTATAGGCATATTCAAAATAAAGGACATCTGCCCTAGATTTTTTGTCCTGACTGTATGTAATTCCGGTCAATAAAATTAGTAATACTACTATTCCACCTTTCATCTTGCTTATTTTAAAAGAACCTCGGTGAGTCTATTTGTTTTGGTTTCCCTTTTTGATTTTGGTCTTTCCCCGGCTGCCTTTCTCTGCTACCTGTTCTGCCTAAGTAAAACTTAAGAATTACTTCATGAGAGCCCTGACTAAACTCCCCTAATCCGTTGGTATTATAGTCATAAGCATATCCTAAAAACATACCATTGGAAATTTGAAAACCCGCCAAACCACTAATATCATTATTTATTCTGTATGAAGCTCCCAAGGTTAGCACATCGCTGATTAAAAAATTAGCCGAAAAATTAAAGTTTACAGGAGCTCCTTGCATATAATTAGTTAAAAAAGCAGGCTTAAACTTGAGACCGTCAGAAAGATCAAAAACATAGCCTCCGATAAGATTAAACTGAATTCTATCCTCAACAACCCCGGCAACCTCATCAGTATAAATACCATCATTCAAAAAATTGGGAACTGACAATCCCAGATACCAGTTTTCATCATACATAAACATTCCTGCACCAACTAGTGGGTAAAAATTATTAACGGTAGATGAATTGAGTAGAGGTTCGTTATTGATTTCGAAGTCGCCTTTAGAAAAATCTACATCCATCAAGGAACCACCTGCCGAAAGACCAAATGATAGCTTGGTAGTTTCTGAGAGTTTTACCTGAAATGAATATGCTACATCAATATATGTCTGACTTGCTGGTCCCAACTGATCATTGATAACATTAAACCCTAAACCATGCTTTTCGTTACCAAAGGGAACATTCGTACCAAAACGCATTGTACGCGGTGCTCCCGGAATTCCTGTCCATTGAGCACGATAGAGTCCTATAATTTCAGCGGTCTCCACAGTACCCACATAGGCCGGATTAAAACTCCCTATATTGTACATGTACTGAGTATATTGTGGTTGTTTTTGAGCGGAAACTGTCCATACAGAAGTACATATTGCTGCAAAAAACAATAGCATTATATGATGTTGTAAGCTCCCTTTTGTATACTTCATTATGCCTATCGAATAATTTGAATCCATCCTTTTCTGACCTCAGAATCATCCCCCAAATCCAAGATGTAAAAATAAGTGCCTTTTGGTAAATCCCCATTTTTTCCCGTACCTCTCCAGGAATTGTCATATCTGTTCGCTTGGTAAACCGAATTACCGTACCTATCAAAAATTTCCAAACTATTATTGGGGTAATCCTGAATACAATTAATAGTTAAGGTGTCATTCGTGCCGTCCTCATTGGGAGAAAATTGATTAAAAAGAAAGCCGCATTCGTTAACCGTTCGTTTATCTACCTGAATAAGAACGGAAGCTTCATTATTTGTGGCATTGCCATCATTTGGAAATGAGTCTAAAATGAGTACCACGTTTTCATAAACTCCATTTTCATCATCCTCACTTTCTAGAACCGTTACCGTAACGGTTAAGGTTGCCTCTTCATCTCCTACTAATTCCGGTATTTCCCATAAGTCTGTAACTATATCATAAGTCCCAACAGAAGCATTTGCGGAAGTAAGGTTAAATCCGGATGGAATTTCTTCTCCAATCACAATATCCAATACCCTTGTTCCAATTAGATTTCTTACTGTAATTGTAAAAATAACGGACTGACCTACTTGGGCTCTATTACTGTTTGCTGTTTTAGTAATTTCTAAATCAATATCTGCCGGATTGCATGCAGGAGTAAGATTGGGATCGCAAG
>CAYTDS010000038.1:0-13826 GCA_964436555.1 uncultured Flavobacteriaceae bacterium
ATGGCATCAAATTAACCAAGAGTGGAATTTTACTACCGAGGGTATCAAATTCTTTCAAATCCAATTTTACTCCAATTCTACCGGCAATGGCCAAAAGGTGGATTATAAAGTTGGTTGATCCGCCAACAGCGGCATTAATTTTAATGGCATTTTCAAATGCTTCCCTTGTTAATATCTTGGAAATTTTCAGGTCTTCTTTAACCATTTCAACAATGCGTCTCCCAGAAAGCTGGGCGAGTACTCTTTTTCTGGAATCTACTGCGGGAACCGCTGCGGCACCGGGTAAAGTCAAGCCAAGCGCTTCTACCATACAAGCCATAGTAGAGGCTGTTCCCATGGTCATGCAATGACCTTGACTTCTGGCGGAACAAATTTCAGCTTCTATTTGATTTTCCGGTGTAAAACCTTCGTTCTTAATCTTATCTTTTAAGTTCCATACAAAAGTACCAGAGCCAATGCGCTCTCCTTTGTATTTGCCATTTAGCATGGGTCCTCCCGGGACAACTATAGTGGGTAAATCAACGCTACAAGCCCCCATTACCGTAGAAGGCGTT
Source organism: uncultured Flavobacteriaceae bacterium (assembly GCA_964436555.1). Lineage (GTDB taxonomy): Bacteria > Bacteroidota > Bacteroidia > Flavobacteriales > Flavobacteriaceae > Aurantibrevibacter. The sequence continues at coordinate 555 of CAYTDS010000038.1, forward strand.
GTTTTGTCGCAACCCGTTAAAAGTACCACTCCGTCCAAGGGATTGGCCCGGATACATTCTTCCGTATCCATGCTGGCAAGATTTCTGAATAACATAGCAGTGGGACGCATTACGGTTTCACCCGTACTGGTCACCGGAAACTCAAAAGGCACCCCGCCAGCTTCCAAAACCCCTTTCTTTACAAACTCAGCGAAATCACGAAGATGTCCGTTACATGGGGTAAGTTCTGACCAAGTATTGCATATTCCGATTACTGGCCGTCCTCTGAAATAGTCATCGGGATAACCCTGATTGCGAAGCCAGGAACGGTGGATAAACCCCGATTTCTCATCTTTTGGGTTAAACCAATCTTCGCTTCTAAGTCTTTTTTTGTTTCCTTTGTCCATGGTTTTTTAAATAGTTCGGAAAAATAGTAATTTAAACGGTTAAGCCGCCAATATTTTCAATGAAAGTAGCATATTTATTGTAACAATGAAAATGGATTGCGTTTAATTGGTAAATCGGATATTTTTAAAGGAAATACCTTTGTTGAAGTTAATCTTGCAGTGGTCTGAAATTGAGAGGAATCAGGCCATTATCCAGCTTAAACAAAATAAACACGGCTTGTGTTTAAAATCGAAATAAACCGTAAACTTGCATAATATTTTGAACGAAATGTACCTTTAATGTTAAATTTTTAATGCTCTTGAAAATTTATGGTTAATAATTTAAAAATTAACTTACCTTTAACTTTTAAAGTTACTGGTCATTATTGAATAATTTATGAACCCAAAAAAGGATAGAACTGCGCAGTTTTTTATTTTTTCCTCAAAATTACAAATCTACAGGTTAAAGCCCCGTAAGGTTTCGCTTAACTGTAAAATCCTAAACACGCACTACAAGCTATATTTAGTTCCCAACTACTTCGATTAAGGTTAAAAGCAATATTTGACCAGTACAAGTACTCCAAATTTTTATGATTTAAAAGTAGGTAATCAATTAAACTAATTCAATTATGGAAAAAAAAATTTATCGAAAAACATTTCTATTTCTTTTGTCAGTTTTTTGCGTTTACGCAGCGGCAAGGTCTCAGACCGATGATATGGTTACTGGGACGGTATCGGATAATATAGGAACACCCTTGCCCGGAGCAACGATTTTAGTGAAAGGTACATCAAATGGCACCCAATCGGATTTCGATGGCAATTATTCAATCCGCGTTGGATCCGGACAAATTTTAGTATTCAGTTATATAGGATATCAGACCCAGGAAATATTGATGAGTGGTCAAACTTCTTTAAATATTGTCTTATTGGAAGATGCCAATGTACTTGATGAAGTTATACTTGTGGGTTATGGAACACAAAGTCGCATAGCTGTTACCAATGCCATTTCTTCAGTTGCCCAGGAAGATTTGGTAGAGACTCCCGCAATAAATGTACAACAGGCACTTCAAGGTAGGGCCGCTGGGGTACAGGTAACCAACACTGGGACACCCGGTAGTAACCCTTTGGTAAGCATTCGTGGTATCGGGACTTTTGGAAACAGCACGCCTTTATTTGTGGTTGATGGCGTTCCGACAGGCAATTTGAATGCCATACCGGTCGAGTCAATTGAATCCGTAGATGTTCTAAAAGATGCTTCCAGTGCCGCCATATTTGGTTCCAGAGGCTCTAATGGGGTTATATTGATCAAAACAAAAGGAGGAAGAAAAGGCAAACCGACTTTTGAATTTTCCAGTTACACAGGATTGGCGAATTTTGTGAATAAAATAGATGTTTTAAATGCGGACCAGTACAGACAGTATGCTTCCGAGGCTTATGACGCGGACCCTGTTGCCCCGGGTAATCAAATATATCCGGGGCTTCAGCCAGGAAATTTTAATCCTGCTGTTAACACAAACTGGCAGGATGAAGTAATACGTACCGGATTGATACAGAACTTCGACGTTCAGGCTGCCGGAGGTTCGGAAAATGCGAACTACAGTCTAAGGTTAGGGTATTTGAAACAGGAGGGTACCATAATTGAAAACCAATTTGAGCGTTACTCTGTAGGACTCAATACAAGCATGGATATAACCAGCAAATTCAAGGTTGGGCAAACCTTGAACCTTGCGTTCAATGAAAGTGCAGGAGGGCAAGCAGGTTCTTTTGTGTTGGTGAATGCCGTACGCTTTGATCCAACCAGGCCAGTATTTGATGAGAGTACAAACTTTTTCTCTGAAATTACCACGGCCTTTAATGGCCAGGACGCAGAAAATCCGGTTAGGATAATGCGAAACGGTACCTCTGGAAACCAAAGTACGGGAATAATAGGATCGGTGTTTGCTAATTACGAAATCATTGAGGGGTTAACATTTAATTTTACTTTCGGTATTGACCATTCCCTTAACAATTTTAACGGATTTACCAAATCCATTCCAACGGGTTCAAGGGCGAATATAAACGCCATTACAGAAAAAAATAGATCAAGGTTTATGGGAACTGTAATTACAAATACCCTTAATTATAAAAAAACGTTTGGGAAGAACAATTTTGATTTATTAGCAGGTTACGAGAGAAATAAAGGTACTTTTGACCAAGTAAATGCAAGGACACAAAATGATTTAACGGATTTTGTGGAAAACCTAATCAATGGTCCGAGCAATGTACTGAACCTCAGTAGTAATAGTAGCGAAAATTTGCTGCACTCCACATTTGGTAGATTAAACTATGACTACGATAATATTGTCCTATTATCCGCAACGGTGCGAAGAGATGGTTCTTCACGCTTTGGACCCAATAACAAATGGGGTACTTTCCCTTCTTTTTCTGGTGGTATAAATCTTGGAAAGCTCGGTTTCATGGTAAATAACGAAACCATATCCCTCTTAAAAATTCGGGGTAGTTGGGGCTTGACCGGCAATAACAATATTGGGGATTACTTATTTGATTTTGGACTGCAAACAGATTTTAACTACGTGATTGATGGAAATTTGGTAAGTGGCACACGACCCTCACGTTTGGCAAATCCTAACCTTAAATGGGAGGAACTGGAGTCGACAAATTTAGGACTAGACCTTGGATTTTTCAACAACGCACTGACGTTATCCGCAGAATATTTCAGTAATAAAAGTAATGGGCTCTTGGTCGATATTCCAACTCCAAGGAGCTCAGGGGATACCAGAGGTTTTTTAACCCAAAACGTGGGAGGTACGGAAACAAGCGGGCTAGAGTTTAATCTAGGTTACAATAACAATCAAGGTAAGTTGCAGTGGGGCGTCAATGCCAACTTTACAAAGTTGAAAGCGGAGGTAACCTCCTTGGGTGGTGTTGAAGCAATTTTCAATGGTGTCTCCTTTCAACAGAACCACAACAGATTGGTTGTGGGCGAAGCACCATTCCACTTCTTTGGATTTAAAACTCAGGGAATCTTTCAAAACGATGCGGAAGTAGCTGCCGCTCCTACCCAAAACAATGCCCAACCCGGAAACATAAGGTTTCAGGATACCAATAATGATAATGTTATTGATGCAGATGACAGGGTAATCATAGGGAACCCCACGCCAGATTTTACGGCTAACCTTGACTTTAACCTTCGGTATAAGAACCTAGACCTTTCCTTGTTTTTAAATGGTGTTTATGGAAATGAAATCTACAATGCCTACAGGTACAACTTGGAGCAGCAGAGCCGATTGTTTAACATGAGTACCAAGGTTTTATATCGATGGTCTCCTACAAACCCTTCCAATACCATTCCAAAGGCAACTCCCGGATTTACTGGTAACGAAGTTGTTTCGGATAGGTTCATTGAGGACGGATCTTATACTCGTTTACGAAGTGCCACCCTGGGATTCAGTGTCCCCCAGAGAGCTTTAGAATCATTTTCAAAGGCAGGCGTAAATAAAGTTAGACTTTATATCAGTGGTCAAAACCTTTTTACATGGACCAAGTATACCGGGTATGATCCGGAGATAGTACCTCTCTTAAATGGAGGAACAATAAATGCAATCGGTTTGGACGTCGGCTCTTATCCCCAGCCAAGAACCTTTTTAGCAGGGGTGCAAGTTCAATTTTAGAAAATAAATCTTTTAAATGAGCCCTAATTATTGTAATTTGGAAATAGACGTTTTCATGTGGAAATCGGACCAAATAATAGTGCACGGCTGTTAAGATTCTTGGATAAACTGGATAGTGATGTAAATAATTAAACCCCCGTGCCGGGCTAAGCAGAAGCACTAATTGTTAAAAAATAGTTATATTGATCAAATTCGAAATAATAAAAATCATCAGATGAAAACAAAAAAAATAATTTTAACGTTTACAGCCGTCTTGACAGTTTTCATGAGCTGTAATGAAGAAGAACTGAATGTTTTTGACCCTAATGTTATTAATGCGGAAATTTTCTTTCAAAATGAAGGGGAGCTTCAATCCGCCGTCAATGCCGGCTATAGTTTTCTACAGACCCAAGGCATGTACGGTAGGATTAAGTTTTTTCTATTGGATAACCTTTCCCAGGAAAATTTGGGTACGGATGCTCTTCAAGGAGGTTTAAAGGCTTTTATGGATTACACTTATGACCCTAATTTAGGTGAGTTTTTAACCTATTGGGAGGCCGCTTACAGGGGTATTGCAAGTTGCAATTTTGTTATTGAGTCCATTGAAACCGGAAGAACTTCCAGCTTATCGCAAGATGTTGTTAGTCAAAGTCTTGGGGAAGCCAAATTCTTAAGGGCATTGTATTACTTTTATTTAACAAATCTATGGGGCGGGGTACCTTTGGTAACCGAACCGGCAAGAGACGTTCAAGGCACTCCAAAAGCTTCACAGGCAGATGTCTACGCACTGATTTTAGAAGACTTGACTTTTGCTAAAAGCAATTTACCTGAAAAGGGAAACACACAATTGGGTAGGGCAACCCGAGGTGCCGCACTAGCACTTAAAGGAAAAGTCCACCTGTTCTTAAAGCAATATCAAGAGGCAAAGAATGAATTCGATTTAATTACCGGTTATGCTATCGAAGGGATAGACCCCAGAGACAATGGCAATGAAGAGGGAGAATTTAACGAGGAGTCTATTTTTGAAGTAGTATACAACAAGGCAATAGGGGGAGATCAATGGAATGCAACAGGAAATGGTGTACGGGAAACTACATTTAGGGGTATAGAGTACGCACCTACCAATTTTGCGAACATTGTGGTAAGGCCTTCTTTTTTCGCTGAATTTGAGGATGATGATCCAAGGATAAAAGCTTATTTTTACCAAACAGGCGATGAGTATGGTGGTCGTAGGTTTTCAGCTGGTGATGATTTGCCCAACCCTGCAGTGTCCAGATTTGGCCCTCCAGCCCAAGATGGCAGCGTAGCGTTGGAGTTTGTCTTGGCTACACCAGTTTGGAGAAAATACCAAAATTTGGATAACCAATTGCAAGATGATTTTACCTACAGTGGTATTAATTTTAGGGTAATGCGCTATGCCGATGTACTTCTTATGATGGCCGAAGTTGAAAATGAATTGAACAATCAAGGTGCTGCCCTAGCCCTTTTGAACAGGGTAAGAAACAGAGTGAATATGCCGAATTACGGTACTGCGGAAATGAATGTTAGAGGTTATCCGGTAGGTTCAAAAGAGCAGGTTTTTAATGCAATTGTACATGAGCGCGCCGTAGAACTTGCAGGAGAGCAGATCAGGTTCCTGGACCTTAAAAGATGGAACTTGACTCCCACAATAATACAGGGGTTCCAAACGGGAAAACATGAGTTTTTGCCTATCCCACAAGGGGAGATCGACGGTAATCCTCAGATGGGCAATGCAGACCAAAACCCCGGATATTAAAATTTTTTAATAGAGTTTATTGCACAAGGGGTGATATATTTTTATCATCCCTTTTTTCATTATTTTCGTTAACCACCGTGATTATATGTCTCAAATAATAATATACTAATTTAAAAACCGATTGAGAGATGGAAATAGCTGTGAAATGGAAAAAAAATTCAGTTAGGGGACGCCAATGAAGAGGATATTAATTTCTTTTGGCATGGCCACAATTATGTGGGGTTGCGGCAATGCACCTGGCGATTATGGATTAATTTCGGTGGAACCGTCCTATTCCAATATACATTTCAATAACACCATTATGGAAAATGATTCCGTAAATGTGGTTTTATTCCAGTATTGTTACAATGGGGGAGGTGTAGGAATAGGGGATTTTAATAATGATGGCCTTCCTGATATTGTCTTTGGCGGAAACCAGGTATCTTCAAAATTGTACCTTAATAAAGGAAGTTTAAAATTCCAAGATATCTCTGCGCTATCTGGTTTTATTACCGAAAGCTGGGTAACAGGTGTTTCCATTGTGGATATTAATAATGATGGATTGGATGACATTTATTTAAGTGTTGGTGGCGCTGCCTGCAATCTTGATTGCTTTAATCTTTTATTCGTAAATCAAGGCTTGGATAAACAAGGTATTCCGCATTTTAAAGAGCAAGCTAAACTTTTTGGATTAGAAGATGGAAATTACGCACAACAGACCGTTTTCTTTGATTATGACAACGATGGCGATTTGGATGCCTTTATTTTACACAACGGAAATAGCGGATTTGATAAAAACAATCCGGTTCCAAAAAAATACTTACCACCCCATTTACAAAACATTCTGTTACGTAACGACAGTATTCCGGGTTTGGAACATCCATATTTCACGGATATTTCTAAAGTTTCCCAAATCAAATACGGAGGTTTTGGTCTAGGTTTGGGAATAAACGATTTTAATGGTGACGGCCTTACGGATATATATATAGCAAATGATTTCATTACAGATGATTTATTGTATGTGCAGCAAAGGCATAAAGATAGTATCTACCCATGGTTCAGGGAGGAAGGAAAACAGTTTACTGCACATCAGACCTATAACGCCATGGGAGTTGATATCGCTGACATTAACAACAATGGGCTCCCTGATATTTTGGTTTTGGACATGCTTCCGCAAAACCACATTAGACAAAAAAAAATGCTGGGCAGCATGAATTATGAAAAATTCCTGCTTTCCCAAAGAAACGGCTATAGTGCCCAATACGTAAGGAACACACTACAAATAAATAATGGGCAGTTGAATGGTAGGCAACTAAAGGCAAGTGAGGTGGCTTATAGCAGTGGTTTGGCTAGCACGGATTGGAGTTGGAGTCCGCTTATGCTGGATTTGGACAATGACGGTGATAAAGATATTTATATCTCAAATGGTTATGCCAAAGATGTTGCAGATCTTGATTATGCAAATTATACCTCTCAAAATAATATGTTTGGAACCGAGGAAGAAAAATTGGCCAACCAATTTGAGCTAGCCAAGAATTTAAAGCAAATTCATTTGCCAAACTATATATTTGAAAACCTTGGGGATTTAAGGTTCAGAGATGTTTCTGAAATTTGGACAACCCCGATACCCTCATTTTCCAATGGGGTAGCCTATGCCGATTTGGATTTGGATGGAGACCTTGACTTGGTTATAAACAATATTAATGAAACGGCAATGGTGTTGGAAAATAAAATATCAGAAAATAAATCCACCCATTATTTTAGAATTAGGCTAGAGGGAAATAACAAAAACAAGCATGCGATAGGTGCAAAAGTTACCCTTTGGCAGCAAGGTAATGCGCAACACCATTTTCAGTCGGTTATAAGAGGCTATTTATCCAGCGTAGAGCCGGTTGTTCATTTTGGAGTGATCGATGCCCAGATCGATTCAGTGGCAATTGAATGGCCAAATGGAAAAAATACGGTTTTAAAAAATCAAATTCCGGACCAGACAGTTTCTGTAAATATAATTAGTGGTCAACTGAAAAAACCATCCGCAAGCACAAAAGGACATTTGTTTAAACAAGTGTCCGATTTACTTGAGTACACCCATTCGGAAAGCAATTTTAATGAATATGCCTTACAACCCTTGTTGATGAAACAATATTCGCAATCCGGGCCCTGTATCGCCTCGGCCAATATAGACGGCATTCCGGGACACGAAATTTTTATCGGGGGGTCCAAGGGATTTCCGGGACAGCTATGGGCACAGGATCATGATGGTAGCTATAAGGTAGTTCAAAATTTTGATTTTGAGTTTGAAGATACGGATGCTTTGTTCATGGATGTCAATGGGGACGGACATCCAGACCTTTTTGTAACCAGTGGAGGAACGGAATTTCCTGAGAATTCGGAGAACTATCAGGATAGGATATATTTAAACGATGGAAAAGGAAAACTTTTTTTAGAACCTTCCGTGCTTCCTACCCAAAGAAAAAGCAGTAATATCGTAAGGGCATGTGATTATGATCGGGACGGGAATATGGATTTTTTTATTGGTTCGGGGAGCATACCCGGTAAATATCCATTATCCTATGGAAGCACATTGCTCCAAAATGAGAATGGAAAACTTACAGAACAGCATAATGAAAACATTGAAGAGCTTGGAATGGTAACAGATGCGATATGGGAAGATATTGATGCCGATGGGTGGACGGATTTGATCATTGTAGGCCATTGGATGCCAATTTTGGTTTTTAAAAATGATTTTGGGGTATTACGCCCCATGCCCTTATCCTGGAAAAACGAAAACGACCAAGCTATTAAATCCGCAGGATGGTGGAACTGCATTGTGGCAAGGGATTTTGATAATGATGGGGATTTGGATTTTATTATTGGTAACCAAGGATTAAATCAACTGTATCGTCCCCGGCAGAATGAACCGATTGTTGTCTATAAAAACGATTATGATAAAAATGGAAGCCCAGATCCCGTCATCGGAGTGTTCTATGATACAAGCGAGGGAAGAAAACTTATGCCACTTCAAGCCCGGGATAATATTATGTCCCAGCTACCTATGCTCAAAAAGAATTTTTTAACCTATGAGTCTTTTGCCAAAACCAGCTTCCTCGACCTTTTAAAAATAACTGATTTGATGGATGAGACCCTTCAAGCCTATATATTCGAAAGTAGTTATGCCGAAAATTTAGGAAACGGGAATTTTAGATTAACTCCTCTCGGCAGCCCGGCGCAGGTTTCGCCTATTAACTCCATTTTGGTAAACGACTTTGATTCAGATGGAAATTTGGATGCTTTATTGGGCGGTAATGATAATTCAGCGGAGACCATCTATGGAAAGTTTGACGCACTTAATGGTATTTTTATGAAGGGCAAAACCAAAGGGTTTAATTTAATTGCTAGTAGCGATTCTGGTTTTTATGTACCTGGCCAAGCCAACAAAATGATATTGTCTTTTGATAAGGATGGAAAACCATTTGTTGTAGTGCCCCAGAATAACGGCAAACTTCTTAATTTTGTCTTTGACTAAGAGTGCTCCAAAAAAAACGTTAGAGGTCAGTAGTTAGTTACTTATTAATTGTGATTGATATATTTTCTCACCCTTTACCATCTTGGTGATAAGGTTATTGAATATGGTCGCCTTGCTCTGTGATCGGTTGATTCGAAAGCAGAATTCATTGAAGTACCTGTTAAGATTATCGTCACTCACCCAGGAATAGGTTGTCCTTATCCAAGATTTCACTTGATGGATCATTGTGTGGAGCGCTTTGAAGTTGAGTCCCTTATTGCTTTCTACCTGTTTAATATCGTAGGCTTTCGCTATAGGCCTGTAGCCCCTCCACTTATCGGTTGTTACCTGCGCTTGCCGACTGATGTGGTTCACGAAGATGTATTGTGAGGATTGTGCGGAGAAATCATCGATTTTCATTGCATACATTCTCTTTACCTTACCATCTTGGGTAAGCTGTACGGCCGTCACCGCCTTCTTTTTCTTGCTATCATAGCTCCTTCCCGTTTTGCCCTCGTCCTTTCCACCAAGGACAAATTCGTCAACGTGTACTTCTCCATACATGGGATTGTTGCCGCTGGAGGCCATCGCTTCCCTGACCTTGTGCATAAAAAGCCTAGCGGTCTTTTCCGTAACACCGTAGCGGACCGACATATAACTTGCAGATAGGCTCTTGGTCGTGGTCGCCATCTCGAAACAGATGAAAAACGCTTTTCTGACACCGAACTTGACTTTATGGAAAAGCGTATCGGCTGTAGCCGATTCAATATGCCTACAAATATTGCACTGTCTGGCGAAGTCCTTGCGGATTTGACAGGCGGTATGGTTGCAACGTGTGCATTTATAACCACTCTTAGCCTTTATCGAAGCTAAGTATTCCTTACAGTCATCATCGATTTTGAACCGATCAGAGAACTCTAGAAGATTTTGACCCTTGAAAACATCCATAATATTATATCTTTACTATATATGAAAATACGTATTTAAATACTGACCTCTAAAAAACGTTTTAAAAACTTTCAGAACTCAGTGGGCTTAGATTTTTTTGAGTTTATAGGATTATTTAATAGAGCTTAGGCGCCCTAAAAGAGTAAAAGTTTTAGGACCCTAGGGATTTAGAGGCTTTTGGATTTTGTAGGACGATTATTCAAACTAAATTGATCATTTTTAGAATGTGTGTTTTTTGAATCCATTTTAGCTTTTTAATCTGTTTTGATTTGTTCGCAAAACCCATACTGATATTGTAATAGGTTGGAAAAATAATGATCATTAGGAATCCATGTAGATTACACTATTGGCTGGCTTTAAAAATCAATACCGGTTAAACTACTCACGCTGTTGCAAGGTCATTCAATAATGTAACAATGGAAGTTGCCAAAGAAAAGGGACTTACAATACCAATTTTATCTTTTAAAATATGAACGATCAATGGAAAAACAAAACAGCGGTGATTACGGGAGCGGCCAGTGGACTCGGATTGGCACTTACACAGCATCTTTTAGCCGTTGGTGTACAGGTAGCAGCTCTGGACCGAAATGCTGCGATTTTGGAAAAGTCTTTCTTTAGTAATGGCACTTATGTACATCCTTATGTAGTTAATCTGGTAGATGAATTTGAGGTTAAGCACGCGGTTGACGATTTCAATAACCGGGTTGGTAAAATAGATATATTGGTAAATTGTGCAGGCATAACAGGTATAACTAATGTAAAAAGCCACGAGGTATCTTTAGCCGATTTCAACCATGTGATGGCCGTTAATGTGGTTGGCACCTTTAACACCTTTAAAGCTGTTATACCCCATATGTTAGAAGAAAATTATGGCAGAATACTTCATGTTGCCTCTATAGCAGGAAAGGACGGAAATGCAGGGATGTTAGCTTATTCCACCTCAAAAGCGGCAGTAATTGGGATGACCAAAGTTCAGGGCAAAGAATATGCGGAAACTGGGATAAGAGTAAATGCTATTGCGCCTGCAGTAATTAAAACTAAAATGCTCGATGGGATGCCACCTGAACAGATAAAGTATATGACCGATAAAATTCCCATGAAACGTTGCGGGACGTTGGATGAATTTGTTCAAGCTGCCTGTTTTATTATTTCTGACAAGAATAGTTTTAGTACAGGTTTTACATTTGATTTAAGTGGAGGCAGGGCACTCTATTAATTATAGTGAACTCTTTAAATTTAATAGGAATGTGATACCTGCATTTTGTGCTTGAATTTTAAAAATAGCAACTAACTATGTGAACCAATTGAGCCTTAGTATTGTCATTAGTAATGAATATTTGGTATTATAATTTAATGTTGTTAAAAAATTAGTTAATTTGGTGAGGTTATCATAATTACCATCATCCAAGCCAGAAATGAAAAGAAGAAACTTCATTAAAAGTGCAACAACCGGCGCCTTGGCAATTGCCTTACCCACATACCCGAATTTTGCCCTCATTGATTCTGAAACCAGATTTGGCGTGGCGGAAGCTTCCTATTTTTTACGGAGTTATGGCAAAACTAAAAGTGAAAAGATTCCCCCTTTTGCAGATGCGCTGGAGATGATAGTACATTGCAATTCACTTGGTTTTAAAGGAGCTCAAATCAATGTTGGGAATTGGGATACTTATTTTGCAAAAAAGGTTAGAGCGAGTTGTGGCCAGCTTAATTTTTTTCTTGAAGGACAAATTGGTTTGCCAAAGAGCCAAGACGATTTAGAACGTTTTGAAACAGCTATAAAGACAGCAAAGGAAGCCGGTGCCACCATTTTTAGAACTGCATGTCTTTCCGGAAGGCGCTATGAGACCTTCAACTCGTTATTAGCATTCAATAGGTTTCAAGAGGAATCCATAGCATCAATTCGGCTTGCAGAACCCGTAATGAGAAAGCACAAGGTTAAGCTTGCTGTTGAAAACCACAAGGATTGGAGGGCAGAAGAAATGGTACAAGTGCTAAAGTCGGTTGAAAGTGAGTGGATAGGATTAACCTTGGATACCGGTAATAATTTATCGTTGTTAGAGGATCCAATGGAAGTGGTAAACCTATTGGCGCCTTATGCCATTTCAGTCCATTTAAAAGATATGGCCGTAGATGAATATGAAGATGGATTTTTGCTGTCAGAAGTAAATTTGGGAGATGGATTTCTGGATATTGAAGGGATGATAAAAACCATCCGAAAACATAATCCGGAGATTAAGTTTAATCTGGAGATGATTACCAGGGATCCTTTAAAAATTCCTTGTCTCACTAAAAATTATTGGGCAACCTTTCATGACATCCCGGGAAGTGAGCTGGCGCAGTTTTTACATAAAATAAAGCAGCAAAAATCTAAGGCTTCTTTACCTGTAGTATCCCATAGGACACTGGATGAACAGTTAACGCTGGAGGTTGAAAATAATAGAACATCATTGCTTTACGCCAAAGAAAAGTATGGTTTTAAATAAAGAAATAAGGATAAAAATATGAATGATTCAAAGTTTCCGGGTATAAAACTGTTTGAAATGAAAGGAAAAAATGCCCTTATAACAGGAGGTTCAAAAGGGCTTGGCTATGCCATGGCAGCGGGGCTTGCATCGGCAGGAGCTAGTATTCTGATACTTAGTAGAAATTTGGCAGAGGGACAAAATGCATCGGAAAAACTGCAAGCGGATTTTGGAATCAAGTCCAAAGCCTACGCCGCAGATGTTTCGAACCTGTCTGAAATAGAAAATGTTGTTGCCGACATAATCAAAGAGTTTGGGCATATAGACGTGCTAATCAATAGTGCCGGTATAAATATTAGAGGTCCTATTGACGAGCTATCACCGGACGATTTTAACGCCGTTATGAAGATTAATGTGGAAGGTACATGGAATACTTCAAGAGCTGTAACTCCACATATGAAAAATAACAAATCGGGTAAAATAATTAATATGGCCAGTACCTTGGGCTTGGTTGGGTTGGCCAATAGAACGCCCTATGCTACAAGTAAAGGTGCTGTGGTGCAGATGACAAGAGCCTTGGGTCTGG
>CAYTDS010000039.1:0-13789 GCA_964436555.1 uncultured Flavobacteriaceae bacterium
CCTCCACCATTATGAGTTCCGGGTTCTGATTTGGCAATATCTTTCTCATGTTCTAAAATGTACCCTTCCTGATCTTCCGTCTGAATAGAAAATGAAATAGAAATACTGAGCGCAATGACTCCTAACACAGCAATAAGAAATTTTTTGGCTACCATATTTTTTAATTTAGGGCTTTTCAATCTCCCAAAGGGTTGTTTTGAACTAAGTTATTGTAGAACAAAGCTATTTCAATGGGAGATTTGAGTTTCATAAATATCTTCTCCTCTTTTATATTGGACTATCTGGCTTGGGCTAAATTTTTATATGCTCCTTAAATCATTAGTGTCCACTTAAAATAAGTTGATTTTCAACTGGTTATCATTACGTTCATTGATATCATTGTAATTAGAAATTGTAAATAGCTGTTTTACAGGTGTTTTATCCAGTAACGAGACACCGAGTATTTGTATGATTTCGTAGGGGGATTGCTCTATATTGTGCTCATTTTTGAAAATAGAGACTAAACAATACGTGATTATTGCAGCATTGATTTGTATGCGGACTGCATTTTCAGTAGTGCCCCAAAACGATTTTACCTTCAGGTGCTGCTTTATCCATTTAAAGAATAATTCCACCTGCCAGCGTTGCTTGTACAGTAGTGCAATTTGCAGTGCCGTCAATTCAAAGTTGTTGGTCAAAAACATAAAGGTTCTGTCACTTTCAATGTCACGGAACTTGATCCGCCTGATTTTTTCGGGGTAATCCTTCGAGGTGTAGAAACCGCCTAACCTTCCGGTTTGGTCAGTTTTCACACCAGTGGATTTATCGACTTTTTGGGAATACATCCGGTTGAATTTCAGGTTTGATTTTGCTCTTACCACAAAAAAAGCCTGTTGCCTTGTGATGGTATATAGTCTGTTAAAATCCACATAGGCACGGTCAAAAACATAATAGGACGATGGCTCATAAAAGAGATAGTCCATGGCGTTCACATCGTGCACATCTGCTTCGGAAAAATGGATGAATGCGGGTATCTGCGTGGTAATATCGAACAAGGTGTGAAGTTTTATTCCTGCTTTTGCCTTGCGAAAAGCAGCCCACCAGAATACGCCCAAGCACAGGTCGATAGTTGTGGAGTCAAATGCATAAACTCTACCGTTTATCCCTAAATCGTTTTCATTGACTTTGCTTCTTGCTAGGGAAATAAGGTGGTTGGCGTACTGTTCAAAGATTAGGTACGACCTATTTTCGTTGGACTTTGATAGGTTGCTTAGGCTAACTTTTTTACCAAGACCCAAGTGATAAGACTTGTTCTGGTGTGCCTTAATGACAACAAGCAAATCCCGAAGGCTTTCCCTGCTTGAAATCTGACCAAAAACCATGCACAAAAGCTGGTTCCAGCATGTGAAATGCCTCACATACTTGTTGCCATTGTGGCTTGATACAATCCTGTCGAAAACCCGTTGGGGCAACAGTTCAGTGAGTTGAGCGAAAACATATTTACCTTGATTCATAAGTCCGTGAAAAACCACGAACTTAAATAAAAGATCATTCAAATCGTCACCGTCAAAAAATAGATTTATCTTTCTAATTATCAATAATTTCAAAGAACATTTTAAAATTTATAGTAGACACTAATGTCCTTAAATATAAGCTCTATTTGGGTTTGAATATTTTTTTTCATTCAAATGTAATGAGTTTCAATAATAAATAGTCTGCAATACCTGAGATTAAAATATTTGGTTAGTTATACAAGAATTGTCATTATCTTAAAAATTATGGCCAAAATATATAAAAAAGCAAAAAAAGCTGCTTTTAATATTAAATAATTAATTCTACGCTTAGAAAAATGTATTTCAAATAATTCCTTAAGTTCAATAATTCTTAGAAAATTACACAGCCCTCAAACTGCTGGAACCTACTGAAATAATATGCAAGACACCAATCCCTGAAAGTGGATTATGAGAGTCGGCCAATGAAAATTTAAACATTCAACTTGTACATACAACTTAAAAATACTACTTTTATCCCAATAAATATATATTTATTACGAAAAAACTGCTTTTAAGCAATCTTAAAAGGGAAGTTGACACTTATGAAAATTAAAACTAACCTAGATAGAAGAAATTTTATCAGAGCTGCTGGTTTGGGGATGGCTGGGAGCTTAATAGTTCCTAATTTATCAATGTATTCTTTCAGCGCAAATTCTAAGACGAAATATATTCCTGTTAACGGCCATTTATGGGTTTATGCCAGTAAGTTTCCTCCAAACTGGGACGCAACTCCCGTTTTAGAAACCGTGTTTTCAGATCTTAGCTATGCCCGCATGGATGGCTTGGAAATTATGGAAGGTCAATTACGCCATGACGATTCCGTAAAACGGCTCCGCGATCTTATAAAAAAATATCATCTTCCGGTTTCGGGATCTTCATATGGAGTAGGCTTTAGTATGTGGGATAAAAGCCAACATCAAACCATATTAGAAGATATTGGATTGGTTATTCCAAAATTAGGTGAAATTGGCGGAAAGACCTTCGGAATTTCAGTAGGAGGCAAAGACCGACTTAAAACTGAGCAGGAACTGGATGATCAGACCGAGCTACTCATAAAAATACGTCGTATTTGTGAAGACCATGGAATCGAAGCCAACCTACACAACCATACCTATGAGGTAGAAAATGATATGCACGATTTGAAAGGAACGCTTGCACGTATTCCGGATTTCAAACTGGGTCCTGATTTGAATTGGTTAATTCGTGGGGGTATTGATCCTGTAGAATTCATTAATACCTTCGGTGAGCAAATTGTTTACCTCCATATCCGGGATCAATATCAAGACGGCACTTGGACTGAATTTGTCGGTCAGGGTGATACTAATTTCGAGGCCATCGCTACCGCTTTGAAAGCTCAAAATTTCAGTGGTCAAGCAGCGATTGAATTAGCTTTTCCCAACGATTTTATTCCAAAGAACGAACTACGGGAAGATTGGAAAATGAGTAGAGAGTTTGCGCGGAAAACCTTTGGATGGTAAAAAAGAATAAAAAGCCCTATTGAAGAGTAAAAACAAAGAATGGTGAAAGTGAAAACTTACATTAAAAGCCCGGATGCCCCTTCTCGTGTTACTTTACGTTGTTCTGATACGCTATTTTAAGTACCTCAAGAAACTAAAAATAAAAAATCATTAATATGAAAATTGCCATGTTGGGTTCGGGTTTTATCGCCCGTTTTTATGCCGAAACATTACATGCCCAAAGACGCAGAGACCATGTTGTTATGGTCTATTCAAGAAATGAGGAAAATGCCCAGCGCTTTGCTAAGGATTATAGACTCCCACACTATACAACCTCTATGGAGGAAGCTATTGCCCATCCCGAAGTTGATGTCGTCCTGATTTCACTACCAAATCATTTACATGAGTCAGCCGTATATGCCTGCGCAAAAGCCAAAAAGCATGTTATCTGTACAAAACCTTTAGGCAGGACGGCCGAGGAAGCCAAGCGCATGTTGGATGCAGTAGAGCAAGCTGGAATCTTCGGCGGTTATTTAGAAGACCTCTGTTATACCCCTAAGTTTTTAAAATCAATGGAAAGCATAAAACGAGGGGATATTGGCCGTGTACTATGGGCAAAATCGAGAGAGACACATCCTGGCCCTCATAGTGATTGGTTCTGGGACAAGGAGAAATCGGGGGGTGGCGCCATTATTGATTTAGGTTGTCACTGTGTCGAAATCAGCCGCAATTTTATTGGTAAAAATATTAAGCCCATGGAAGTAATGTGCTGGGCAGATACTCAGGTTCATCCAATAGATGCCGAAGATCATGCTATTGGCCTCGTAAAATACGCTAATGGAGCCATTGGCCAATTTGAAGTGAGCTGGACCTTCAGAGGGGGCATGGATTTGCGTGACGAAGTTATGGGTACCGAGGGCACCATTTGGGTGAATAGTTTTCTGCGTACCGGTTTTGAAATGTTCACTACAGGGAAAGGGGGTGATGGCTATGTGGCAGAAAAGGCAGAATCCAACACGGGCTGGTTGTTTCCTGTAGGTGACGAAGCTCACGAACTTGGCTACTCACACATGTTTACCGATATGTTTACTGCCATCGAGGAAAATCGAAAACCGCTCGAGACATTTTATGACGGTTATGTGGTTAATGCCATTTTGGATGCGGCTTTCAAATCTGCGGAAACCAAAACTTGGGAGCCCATAATCTTGGAAGATTGGCGTGGAGATGCCCCCGAAGACCATCAAAAGCAATGGGATTCCCATGATAATGACCATTATTTAATAAAAAAAGAAATTTTACCCAATGGCGATAGTACACTCATACTAAAACATAAAAAAACAGGGGAGATTTCACAAATAAGGAAAATAGCCCAGTAAAAAAGGGCATGAATTTTTTTCAAGTCATCTTCAAATCTAACACACAAAAAACGTTTAAATAATGTATATCACCGGAAAAGGAACCACAGAAAATACCTATGATGCCATTGTCATCGGTTCCGGCATCAGCGGTGGTTGGGCCGCAAAAGAACTCTGTGAAAAGGGTCTTAGGACTTTGGTATTGGAACGTGGCAGAATGGTAGAACACATCAAGGATTACCCAACGGCAGCCATGAACCCATGGGAATTTAAACACCGTGGTGCCATTCCCCAAAAAATCAAAGATGAAAATCCGGTGGTGAGTAGATGCTATGCGTTCAATGAAGCTACCGAACATTTCTTTGTGAAGGATAGGGAACATCCCTATGAGCAAAAAAAACCTTTCGATTGGATCCGAGGGTATCAAGTCGGTGGAAAGTCGTTGCTTTGGGCAAGATGGACACAACGTTGGAGCGATCTTGACTTTGAGGCCAATGCCAAAGAAGGTATTGCAATAGATTGGCCCATTCGTTATAAGGATATTGCCCCTTGGTATAGTTATGTAGAAAAATTTGTAGGCATCAGTGGCAACAGAGACGGGCTTTCCATGATTCCCGACGGCGAATTTTTGCCGCCAATGGAAATGAACTGCTTGGAAAAACACGTAAAAGAGGCTTTGAAAAAACATTATGATGATAGACACTTGGTCATTTCCAGAACGGCTAATCTTACGGTGAGGCATAATGAACGTGGTCCTTGCCAGTATAGAAGTTTGTGTAGTAGAGGGTGTCCTTTTGGAGGCTATTTTAGTAGCAATTCTTCTACTCTTCCGGCTGCGGAAAAAACGGGAAACATGACCATACGTCCTTTTTCGGTAGCTCAGTCCATACTTTACGATGAAAATTCGGGGAAAGCCACTGGCGTTCGGATCATTGATTCAAATACAAAAGAAACCATCGAATATTTTGCTAAAATCGTTTTTGTAAATGCCTCTACCTTAAACACTACTTTATTGTTAATGAATTCCAAGTCCGACCGTTTTCCCAATGGAATGGGTAACGACTCTGGTGAACTGGGTCATAACTTAATGGACCATAATTACAATTGTAAAGTAGAAGGTGAGCATGAAGGTTTCAATGATAAATACTATTCAGGAAGGAGACCGACAGGTACTTACCTTGCACGTTTCCGGAATTTGGGTAATGATACGCGAACTGATTTTAAACGAGGATATGCCTATGCTGCAGGGGGCTCACGCGAACCTTACACTGAGGTAAGTAAAACGGCAATCGGCGAAGCACTTAAAGCTGATTTGACCCAACTAGGACCATGGAAATTTCAGTTGAGCGGAATGGGTGAATGCCTTCCGTATCACGAAAATCAAGTTACACTAAGTAAAAGTAAAACTGATGAATGGGGAATGCCACTTTTAGAAATCGAAGCCGAGTATAAGGAAAACGAAACAGCCATGACCAAGGACATGATTGCTACAGCCATGGAAATGTTAGACAAGATGCAGTTCAAAAACATTAAGGATAAAAAGGAATTCCGAAACTTTGGTTTGAACATTCATGAAATGGGTACTGCAAGAATGGGGCACGACGCAAAAACATCAGTATTGAACAGAAACAATCAGGTCTGGGGTGCGAAAAATGTCTTTGTAACAGATGGGGCTTCCATGACCTCAAGTGCCTGTCAAAATCCGTCATTGACCTATATGGCTTTAACTGCAAGGGCAGTAGATTTTGCTGTAAGTGAATTAAAGAAAATGAACCTATAATCAATGCAAATGAAGCGAAAGACGTTCATCAATCGATTGACATTGGCAGGCGGGTCAGCTATACTGCTTCCGTCGGTCAGCTTATTTCAAAGTTGCGCATATGAGCCAAGAATCAGAATAGCCCTTACCGAAACGGATATCCCATTACTGGATGGAATAGGCGAGACGATTATACCTGCCACAAATTCATCACCTGGCGCAAGAGCCGTAAATATTGGTAAGTACATGTTATTAATGTACAATGATTGCATGCCAGCGGAAGAAAAAGCTATTTTACTAGAGGGACTCAACGCACTGGATGCGCGTTCGGCTAAATCGTTTTCAAAACCTTTTCCCAATACGGAGAGTGCCCAAAAGTTAGCATTGTTAAATAACCTGCAAGCAGAGGCAACAGCCTATGATTTAAAGATGGAAGGCACAGAAAAACCATTACCGCACTATTTTAGCATATTAAAAAGCCTCACCGTTTCGGGCTATTTTTCATCAGAAATTGGCATGACAAAAGCGCGAAATTACCTTCCGCTTCCCGGAAAGTTCGAAGCTTGCATTCCTCATAATCAAGGTGATAAACCTTGGGCAACTTAAATCATATGAATTTTAAAAATACCTCGTATATTATCATGGGAGGCACCACTGGCATGGGGCTATCCGCGGCAATAGCCCTTAAAGAAAAGGGTGCCAATTTACTCGTGGTAGGAAGAAATGAACAAAGCTGTCATGAGGCTGAAAAATTATTAGGTCCGCAGGGTATTTCCTTAAGTGGCGATGCTACTGATCCGGAGGTTGCCAAGAACGCCATCAAAATGGCACATGATACTTTTCAGGGTATTACCGGTCTTTTTCATGTTGCCGGTGGAAGTGGCCGAAAATGGGGCGACGGCCCATTGGATAAAATCACTTTGGAAGGTTGGAACAAAACCCTGGAACTCAACCTCACTTCCATGATGCTTTCAAACCAGGCTATGGTCAATTATTTTTTGGAACACCGTAAAGAGGGTGTCATTTTAAATATGGGGTCTGTATTGGGCTATTCGCCTTCTCCGAAATATTTTACTACCCATGCGTATGCAGCAGCTAAATCGGCCATCATAGGTTTTTCAAAATCAATTGCCTCTTATTACGCTGAGCATAACATTCGTATAAATGTTATTGCGCCGAGTCTGTTTACAACGCCTATGGCGCAAAGGGCTATGGAAGATACAGAAATTCTAAACTTTTTAAAGACAAAACAACCCTTAGACGGTGGTAGACCCGGGGTATCCGAAGATATTAATAGTGCGGTACTGATGTTTTTACATCCCAGTTCCAAATTTATCACGGGCCAGATTTTAGCGGTAGACGGTGGCTGGACGTTGAGTGAAGGGCAATATCATTGGCGTTAGGATATGAAGAAATACTATCTCGGTGTAGACATAGGGGGAACAAAAATCAAATCGGTAGTTCTAGACGATAATGGCAATGTATTAGAACAAAACGAAGTCTTGACCGAGGATGGGACTCAGAAAAAAGAGCTTTGGAAGAAAAAAATAATCTCGATAATTGAAGCCAATGTAGAAAAGTATGCCAAATCAAATCCCGAAACTTTAAGATGTGGTATTTCCGCACCCGGCCTTGTTGATTTTGAAAATAAAATGACCCTGTACATGCCTGAAAGATTGCACGGCATAGAAGGCTATAACTGGGCCCAAGAACTCCAAAAGGACATTTGGGTTCTCAATGACGGACATGCAGCTTGTTTGGCGGAATATGAATCCTTTTACAAGAGTGAAGGTTTTGAAAACCTATTGATGCTTACATTGGGAACAGGTGTGGGCGGGGGAATTATTATTAACAAAAAACTGTACCAGGGCAATTTACAACGAGCAGGCCATGTAGGCCACATGACAGTGGATGTAAATGGCGTGCAGACCATGACCAATATGCCTGGTAGCCTTGAACACGCAGTAGGAAATTATTCGGTATCCCAAAGAACTGAAGGGAAATATCAAAGTGTTCGGGAGCTGGTCGATGCCTATGAGAACGGAAATACTAATGCCACCATCTGGTGGTTGGAATCTGTCCAAAAACTAGCCGTAGCCTTAGTTTCTTTGAACAACATCCTTTCTCCGCAACTCATTATTTTGGGAGGAGGAATTATGGCCGGAGCGGGCAATTCACTTTTGACTCCTTTAGAAAAATTTATGTCAGATTATGAATGGCGGCCGGGAGGATATCAAATAAAAATTAGAGAAGCAAAATTAGGAACTTATGCGGGAGCCATTGGTGCGGCTTACTTCGCCAAAAAAAAATAATCAATAAATAAAATGAGCGTAACACAAAAGTATTTATCAAAAGGCAAGGAAATTATTTCTATAATAGAAAAACAAGAATCAACTTTAAAGGAGGTTGCCCGCCTATTCGCCCAATCCATCTTGGACGGTCGTATGGTACATCTTTTCGGGTCAGGACACAGCCGAATGATGGTCGAGGAAATGTGGCCGCGTTATGGTTCGTTTCCGGGTTTCAATCCAATTGTAGAATTATCGCTTTCTTTCCATAATTTGGTCGTTGGCGCCAATGGACAACGACAAGCGATGTTTCTGGAAAATGTATCCGGACTTGCCGAAAGAATTCTAAGAAATTTTGATACTAGTCCGCAAGACACAGCTTTAATTATCTCTTCAAGCGGTTGTAATGTAGTACCCATTGAAATGGCCAAGGAATTTCAGAAAAGGAATGTTAAGGTGGTGGCATTAGTAAGTAGTTTACATTTGGAGGGTAGCACGTCAAAAAAAGCCGATGGAAAGAAATTAATTGATTTTGCAGACTATGTGCTCGATACAGGCGCGCCACTTGGCGATGCTATGATTTATTTGGATGGACTCGATACTCCCGTAGCCCCTGGTTCAACTCTTGGTGGTGTACTCCTAATCAATTGCCTAAAAGCTGAGGTTGCCAAAATACTGCATGAAAATGGGAAATCCCCTAAAGTTTTGAGCAGTGGTAAAATTGTGGGTGATGAAAGAGCAGTAAAACTCTTCGAATCGGCCTATGATGAACATGCCCATTTAATGGCAAAGCTGTATGAAAATGTTGGGCATCAAAAAGAACAACAATGACCTTTAGTTCTACTTTATCAAAATCTTACCTAACTGATATTCTCATTATTGGCAGTGGTAGTGCTGGTTCTACAGCTGCAATTGCGGCATCTCAGGGAAAATACAAAGTTACACTTGTAGAAAGATATGGCTTTCCCGGCGGGACATCTACGCAGATGTTAGATACGTTCTACGGTTTTTTTACTCCCTCCGAAACTCCTATTAAAATTGTGGGAGGTATTCCGGACAGGATAGTGAATGAATTGAATGTATCGGGAGATATATTTCTACGTCCTAACACTTATGGTGCCGGTACAGGGGTCAATTATAATCCTGAAAAGCTAAAACAGGTTTGGGAAAATTTTTTCCTTAGGAACGGTGTTCAAATTTTTTATCATACAACTTTGGTAGCTGTGGAGACTACAGGGGAAACTTCCAAATGCATTTTTTTCCATAAGGGAATCGGGTTTTTTGCTATCACGGCAAAACGTATTATAGATGCCTCAGGTGATGCAGATTACTGCCATTGGGCCGGTATCCCTTATGAACAAGCAGGTGAAAACGAACCTGCACAAAGTATGACTACCACATTTCGTATGTCTAACGTAGAACACAAGGAATATGAAGCCGCCGGAGGAAAAAAAATGTTGAAAGAAAAAATGGCTGAAGCCTTTGAAAAAGGTTCTCATCCACTTCCTAGAAAGGAAGGTTCTGCCCATGAAATGTGCCAACCTAAATGCATTTCTACTGTGGCGGTAAAGGTTACCGACCTAGATCCCTTAGATGTAGAAGGTATTACTAAGGCTGAAATTGAGGGCCGACGACAATCTTTTATTTTTGAGAACTTCTTTCGTGCTGAAGTTCCGGGCTATCAAAATGCCAAAATTATAGGCCTATCACATCAAATCGGTGTGCGGGAAACCCGGCGGGTTTATGGTGAACATCGATTGACCAAAGAAGATTGTATGTCAGCCAAAACTTTTGACGATCAAATTTTTCTCTGCGGAGCACCCATTGAAGATCACAGAAAATCGGATACCGGTACATCAGAAACTTTTTGGGAGTATGTTCCAAATGGCGGTTGTTATGGGGTTCCCTACGGCACTATTGTTCCAAAGCAAAGCAATAACGTTTGGGTCGTGGGACGCTGTTTTTCGGCAACCCATGATGCTCATGCCTCCTGCCGCTCCATGGCACAAACCATGAGTATGGGTCAGGCTGCGGGTTTAGCTTCAATAATTTCTTTAGATACAAATCTGGAAGCAAAAAATATCGACATTCAAAAACTACAGGATTCGCTTGCTCATTTAGGGGCAATTTTAGAAATGCCTAAGAAGATGGCAGATATTTCCCGCGAAGGTTGGGGTAACAATTAAAACTATGTCCAAGGAATTTTTTAGATCAGTATTGTGCGATATCCCAATTTCAGAAATGGGACTGACATATTCTCATGAGCATATTGTCATTGATGATTGCTACGTAACGGCCAAACATCCGGAATTTTTATTGAACGACATCCAAAAGATTTCCGAGGAACTATCTTATTTCTATGCTTTAGGTGGAAGGACGGTGGTGGACACCATGCCTGCCAATAGCGGCAGAAATGTTTTAAAATCTGCAGAAGTGAGTCGCCGTACCGGAGTGAATATTATTATCCCTACAGGTATCCATTTGGAAATATATTACCCTGAAAATCATTGGCGATACCGTTATACAGAAGATGAACTTACCCAACTTTTTATTGACGATATTGAAGTAGGCATAGACGAGTTCGATTATTCGGGCCCTTTTCTTAAAAGAACTGGTCATAAGGCGGGTCTAATTAAATTGGCTACGGGGGACGGCCCTTTTACCAAACACCAGCAATTGATTTTCAGGGCAGTGGTCAACGCACATTTGGAAACCGGTGCACCGATTTTGACACATACAAACTTTGGAAGACAGGCGTTGGAACAGGCCAAACTTTTTGAAAGACTAGGAGCAAACCTTGAACATGTTGTACTATCTCATGTTGATCGGGCCAAAGAGATTGATTATAACAGGGCAGTTCTAGATGTTGGTGTGCGTTTGGAATACGACAGTGCTTTTCGCTGGAAAACAGAAGAACCTAATTATACCTTGCAGTTGTTAGAACAGCTCTTGCCCAATTATGCCAACCAGATTGTTATGGGCATGGATATGGCCAAAAATGAATATTGGAAAAGCTATGGCGGTGGACCGGGATTGAATTATCTAATTGAGAACATTCCTAACTTTCTTAAAAAAAGGGGAATGGAAGAATATTATCAGAAATTATTTTTTGAGAATCCAAAACAGCTTTTTTCCTTCATAAAAATTCCGAAAAGTTACAAGAAATAGCTATTTCTAATAGGATAATCGACTGTGTTACAATACAAATCGCCGTAAAGGTTTAAGCCAGGCTTACTCGTTCTAAAACGTACAGATATATGTAAAATAGGGATACCTTCCTGTATTCCTAGGTTTTTCGCTACCTCTTTGCTTGCGGGTATGGATCTCAACTCTTGCTCCGCGCCCATGACTTCAATAAAATACACCTGACTAAGTGTTTTGAAAAATGAACCTTCTATAAAGTCAACTGAATCAATTACTTGCAGGGCATCTTTGGCATACCAATTGTTCTCCAATACAACCGGCCGGTTATTAATGTGCCTTACTCTTTGAAAATAGACACAACTGCTTTTTTTTTCTTCTTCTGTTAATGAAAATGGGATGATAGGATCCCACTCCGTTATTTTCGGACCCTCTGTGACAATGGTTCTTACTTCATAATCAATTGAACCTGAAAAACCCTTAACGGTAAGAAGACCCAAAGACTTTCTTCGTTCCAAGACTTTACTGCCCTTACCTTGTTCTTTTTCAATAAACCCTTCTTTCAACAGTTCTTCTAATGCTTTTCTGACGGTGGTTCTAGTAGTACTAAATTGAACACAAATTTCATTTTCAGAAGGTAAATAACCGCCCACAGCGTAGATTCCACTTTGTATGCGTTTTCTAATGTAATTCTGAATCGTAAGATATTTTCGGCCTTTGATTCTTGCTGTTTTCATAAGGGCTAAGTTAGGAAATAGGATTTGAAGTGTAAATGAAAAGAATTAATTTTTTACTTGTACATACAAGTTAGTTTAGTTATATTAGCATAAATTACCTATCCGCAAAAAAAAGGAAAAAATAAGAAAATTTTATGAGTATTACACTTATCAGAACAACGGTTATTGGAAGTTATCCTTTTCCTGGATGGCTTGAGTTTGTATCGCAGCACCTCGATAAATTTGGGGCAGCAGATATTGAAGAAGCCATAGAAGATGCGGTAATCGCTGCCATTCATGACCAAATGACTGCAGGTCTTGATGTGATCACAGATGGCGAACAAACGCGTTTAAACTTCAATCTATCTTTCTATGGTTTTATAAAAGGCATTGAAGACAATGCTACTGACACCAGAAAATTTGGTCCTGCCGCCCATGATCAACGAGGGAAAAATAATATCACCGGAGTGTTGTCCGCTCCAAACGGACTTGGTACCGTAAAGGAATTTTACCGGCTCAAAAAATTGGCGCCTGCTGGTCCCGCCCTTAAAGCTAGCATTCCGGGACCTTATACCTTATCAGGTCGATTGCTGCCCAACGGCACCTATAAAGACCGCTATGAGATTACCGAAGCTCTGTTACCCATTATTAGCAATGAACTAGAAGCTTTGGTCACCGCCGGCTGTACCGAAATAACGGTAGACGAACCCTCTATGAGCTGTTATGCCTATAAGGAAGATACCAAACGTTTTGTAGATATATTTAACCGTACCGTTAAATCAATTAGGGGTAAATGCAACCTCAGTACACACCTTTGTTCCCCGAATCGAGGGCCCAGATATGTGTGGTGCACCAGATACGCAATGCCTGCCGCTATGTGGTATGGAAGGACAAGAAGGAGTTCACCGCGGACATGAAGGGCATCTACAACGCCCCCAACGAGAGGGCCGCCAGGGCCGCCCTGGAGGACTTTGCCCAAAAATGGGAGGGCAAGTACTCCTATGCCATAAGGAGCTAGAGGGACAATTGGGACGAACTTACCGTGTTCTACGAGTTCCCCTTGGAAATAAGGAAGATAGTATATACCACCAACCTTATCGAGAACCTCAACGGCAAGATCAGGAAGTAAACAAAAAACAAACTATCGTTCCCAACGGACGATGCGGTAATGAAATCCGTATATTTGGCGGTAAGGGAGGCCACCAAGAAATGGTCGATGCCCATCAGGAACTGGGGCATCATCCTGAACCAGTTCCTTACGATCTATGAAAAAAGGGTCAGGCTCTAAAAAAGTCCAGCCCCTGTTAATTTGAGTTTACACACTTAGTGGGATGGTGTCTTGTACCCGAAATTTCCAACCACTTTGAAAAAAACCACAAAGATTGCATGTTGGTTTATAATACCTATAATGGTTTTTTCCATGTCCATAGCAAATCTTGACTCGATTAAGGGCAGGTTTCTAATTTGGAATATTTCGAGTTTAATAATTCAAGAACAACCTTTATTGGGGGTAGGTATAGGAAATCACCAATCCCATTATA
>CAYTDS010000040.1:0-13587 GCA_964436555.1 uncultured Flavobacteriaceae bacterium
CCCCTACGTTGATCACCAGCCACAAATACACCCGGTACATTGGTCATATAATCTTTAATAGGTGCCTTTATGTTGCTTTGTGGATCTGCCTCAAGACCAAGCTGTTCTGCAATGGTCATTTCTGAGCCCGTAAAGCCCAAAGCCAAAAGTGCAAGCTCACATTTCCAGGTTTTCTCTGTTCCCGATACCTCCTTAAGAATGGGCCGCTTCCCGGGTTCTCTAATCCACTCTACTTCGGTAGTAATTAGTCCTGTAAGATTTCCTTTGTCATCGCCAATAAATTCTTTGGTTGAAATACTAAAAAAACGTTCCGCTCCTTCTTTATGCGAGGAACTTGTCCTTAATCGCATAGGCCAAAAGGGCCATGGTTGATCTTGAGGTCTTTCAATGGTTCCTTTCCCCATGATTTCAAAATTTGAAACTGAATAGGCTCCTTGCCTAAAGGAAGTGCCTATACAATCCGAACCGGTATCTCCACCACCAATTACGACAACATCCTTTCCTGTGGCTTTAATTTCTTCACCCAAATCGGTAATACCATCTACCCGCCTATTGTTTTGAGCAAGAAAATCCATAGCTTGTACCACGCCCTTTAGGTTTGCTCCTTTTATTGGTAAATTTCGCCGAACAGTTGCTCCACCGCATAATACGATAGCATCATAGTTTGTCTTTAGATCATCGGCTTTAATATCTACACCTACATGGACACCAGTTTTAAATTCAATACCTTCCTTTTCCAAAACCGCAAGTCTTCTATCAATAACATGCTTTTCCATTTTAAAATCCGGAATCCCATAACGTAAAAGACCTCCTGGTTTCTCATCGCGTTCATAGACTGTTACAAAATGTCCAGCCCTATTCAACTGTTGTGCAGCAGCAAGGCCTGCGGGACCCGAACCAATAACAGCTACTTTTTTATTAGTTCTGTTAGACGGTGGATTTGCAACTACCCATCCCTTCTGAAATGCAGTTTCAACAATATTTTTTTCTATATTTTCAATGGAAACCGGATCTTCATTAATTCCTAAAACACAAGCTTCCTCACAAGGAGCAGGGCATAATCTGCCAGTAAACTCAGGGAAGTTATTAGTGGAATGTAAAATTTCAGCAGCTTTTTCCCATTTAGATTGATATACCGCATCGTTAAAGTCAGGAATTAAATTACCTAAAGGACAACCACTATGGCAAAATGGTATTCCACAATCCATACAACGCGCTCCCTGCTCTTTCAATTCTTTTTCTTTCATGGGAAGTGTAAATTCCTTGAAATGTTTTAAGCGCTCTTCTACAGGGGCATAGTCTTCTACTTTTCTATCGAACTCCAAAAATCCTGTTATCTTTCCCATTTTTTTCGATTTATATAGTTTCCAATTTTTCTCTTTCTAAACGAATTAATGCCTGCTTGTATTCCTCAGGGAATACTTTAATAAACAGGGGCAAGCTTTTTTCCCAGTTTTCCAATATACGCTGTGCTATAGGACTTAATGTGGCGTTATAATGGTTTTCTATGAGTTGCCGTAATTGAGCAATATCGGTTGGCTCATCCACAGGTAATAAATTTAAATCTTCGGAATTACACTTTCGTTCAAATGTTTTCTTTTCGTCAAAAACATAAGCTAAACCACCGCTCATACCTGCTCCAAAATTTCTACCTACCTCTCCAAGAATAACTGCTATACCACCCGTCATATATTCACAACCGTGATCACCAATGCCCTCTACTACTGCATGAGCACCTGAATTTCTTACACAAAAACGTTCTCCGGCCTTTCCATTGATATAAGCTTCTCCTGATGTTGCACCATAGAGCACCACATTACCTGTGATTACATTTTCTTCCGGTTTTAAAGTCGACTTATATGGAACTTTTACAATTAATTTAGCTCCTGAAAGTCCTTTTCCTAAATAATCATTTGTATTTCCATTTACAATCATGGTTAATCCCTTGGTGGCAAATGCACCAAAGCTTTGCCCTGCAGAACCTGTAAAGTTTAGTTTAAGTGTGTTCTCCGGCAAGCCCTCTGCTCCGTAGATCTTAGATATTTCATTACTTATTATAGCGCCAACAGCTCTGTCCGTATTGCGAATTGGAAAATCTAAAGCAATTTTTTCTTTTCTGAAAAGAGCGGGATGTGCTTTAGCGATAATATCAAACTCTATCGACTTATCAATATCATGTTTTTGAGTTTGGGTATTATAGAATTTGGTTTCTGAAGGAACATCAACCTGATATAAAATAGGAGTAAGATCAATACCTGAAGCTTTGTAATGATCAAGCGCCTTTTTATGATCTAGCTTTTGAACTTGTCCTACCATTTCATTAATTGTTCTAAAGCCCAGTTTAGCCATAATCTCTCTTAATTCCTGAGCAACGAAATACATGTAATTGACCACATGTTCTGGTTTGCCTTTAAACTTTTTACGCAATTCAGGGTCTTGAGTGGCAATGCCTACCGGGCAAGTGTTTAAATGGCATACACGCATCATGATACAACCGGAGGCTACTAATGGGGCTGTAGCAAAACCAAATTCCTCCGCTCCTAATAAACAGGCAATAGCTACGTCTCTTCCGGTTTTTAATTGACCATCACATTCTAAGACAACTCTATTTCTTAGGTCATTTAAGACTAAGGTTTGTTGGGCCTCTGCAATACCGAGCTCCCAAGGCAGACCAGCATGTTTAAGGGAGGTTAAAGGCGATGCACCTGTACCTCCGTCATGACCTGAAATTAATATAACATCTGCTTTTGCTTTTGATACTCCGGCGGCCACAGTGCCGACGCCTACTTCCGAAACCAATTTTACATTAATTCTTGCATCCCGGTTCGCTGATTTTAAATCGAATATTAGTTGGGATAAGTCTTCAATGGAATAAATATCATGATGAGGAGGAGGGGAAATTAGACCTACATAGGGGGTAGAATTTCTGGTTTTCGCAATGGATGGATTAACCTTTAATCCGGGAAGTTGTCCGCCTTCACCCGGTTTTGCACCTTGTGCCATTTTTATCTGAATCTCTCCGGCGTTAGTTAGGTAATTGGATGTTACACCAAACCTGCCTGATGCAACTTGTTTGATGGCACTATTTTTCCAATCGCCATTTTGATTTCGGTAAAAACGTTCTGCGTCTTCACCACCCTCACCTGAATTACTCTTTCCTCCAATACGGTTCATTGCAATGGCCAAATTTTCATGCGCCTCTTTACTAATAGAGCCATATGACATTGCACCTGTTTTAAAGCGTTTTACAATTTCTGTCCAGGGTTCAACATCATCAACTGGGATAGGATCATAGTTTGAGAATTCAAATAATCCACGAATAGTCATCAAATTTTTGGATTGTTCATTGACCATATCTGCAAATTCCCTGTAAGACTCAGGCTCGTTATTTCTAACGGATTGTTGCAATTTAGCAATTGTCAATGGGTTAAAAAGATGTTTTTCGCCATCTCTTCTCCATCGGTATTCTCCCCCTATTTCCAGTTCCAGATTTGCCGCTACTTCTTGTGAAGCAAATGCCTTATGATGGCGCTTTGCAATTTCCTTTTCAATCTGGTATAAATCTATGCCTTGAATTCTTGTCGGAGTATTTGGAAAATATTTATTTACAACATTTGTATTGATACCTATACACTCAAACAGCTGTGAACCCCGGTAGGAATTTAACGTGGAGATTCCTATTTTGTTCATTACTTTTAATACCCCTTTACCTATCGCCTTGTTATAATTTTTTATGCCCTCTTCAAAAGTGTACTCCGTAATATTATTCTCTTGAATCTGTTCTCCAATAATCTCATTAACAAGATAAGGGTTAATAGCACTTGCCCCAAAACCGAATAATAAGGCAAAATGATGGACTTCTCGCGGCTCGGCAGATTCAATGATAACACTTAATTTGGAACGTTTTCTTAAACGTTGGAGTCCACTATTTACAAAGGAACAGGCCAATAAGGCAGGAATGGGTGCTTTTTCTTTGCTTACATTTCTGTCAGACAATATAATTATATTTGCCCCTTCATCAATTGCCTTTGAAGCTTGGTTTAAAACAGCTTCCAAACCTTCTTCCAATCCGTTATGACCCCTTTCAATAGCGTAAAGTATGGGAATACTCACTACTTTATAATCAGGACTCACATCATAATTTTTTATCTTATCTAAATCTTCTTTGGAAATTACAGGATTTTGAATTTTTAATTTTCTGCAATGTAATTCTGTAAAATCAAAGATATTATGATCACTTCCCAGAGTTAGACTTATGTCGGTTATAAGTTCTTCCCGAATACCATCTAAAGGAGGATTGGTTACCTGTGCGAACAATTGTTTAAAGTAGTTGTATATTAATTGTGGTCGTTCAGATAAAACTGCAAGCGGTGTATCAGATCCCATTGAACCTATTGGTTCTTTAGCAGTTTTACCCATCGGAAGTATGATTGTATTTATGTCTTCCAGAGTGTAGCCAAATACCGATTTACGTTTCTCTAAAGTAGCTTCATTTAAGAAGAGAGGACAATCATTATATGGAATATCTCTTAGATGTACTAAATTTTTGTTTAGCCATTCTTTGTAAGGATACCTTTGTGCTATTTCCTCTTTAATCTCTTCATCGTTTATAATCCGACCTTCTTCCATATTTACCAAGAACATCTTGCCCGGTTCCAATCTTCCGTGAAAGGCGATATTCTCAGGTTCTAATTCTACGACTCCTGTTTCTGAGGACATAATAACATATCCATCTTTAGTTACCGAGTATCTTGATGGTCTTAAGCCGTTTCTATCCAAAACGGCTCCAATGTAGTTTCCATCCGTAAAAGGTATAGACGCGGGACCGTCCCACGGTTCCATCATACATGAATAATATTCGTAAAAGGACCTTTTGGCCTCGGACATGTCCGGATTTTTTTCCCACGCTTCGGGTACCAAAATCATCATTACCTCTGGGAGCGACCTACCGGTCATAAGCAACAACTCAACAATCATATCCATGATAGCCGAGTCCGATTTTCCCTGAAGTACAATAGGTAAAATATTCTTTATCTCATCGCCAAAAAGATCACTCTTTAATAACTCTTCCCTAGATCGCATTCTTGAGATATTACCTCTCAGCGTATTTATTTCGCCATTGTGGCACATATATCTGAATGGCTGTGCTAAATCCCATGTAGGAAAAGTATTTGTAGAAAAGCGTTGATGTACTAAGGCCAGTCGGGTAACAACTCTGGAATCTAAAAGATCTTCGTAATACAAACTAATGTCTTCCGGCATTAGCAGCCCTTTAAAGATGATAATTTTAGTTGATAAGCTTGGCACATAGAAAAAGTTACTTTCAGAAAGTTTAGAGTTAATTACCTTATGCTCTGTAACTTTTCTTGCAACAAAAAGTTTTAAATTAAATTTAAAATAATCCTGTTTTGCGCTTTCCTTTGCTATAAAAACTTGTTTAATAAAAGGTTCAGTCTCGGAGGCAATTCTTCCCGGAATGGTTTTATTTACAGGAACATCCCTCCAACCTAATAATTTCAATCCTTGCTTTCTAATATTTTCTTCAAAAACAGAAACACAAAAATCTCTTTGGTTTTCCTTCTGAGGTAAAAACACATTGCCCACTGCATAAGTTCCAGGTGCAGGTAGTTCAAAAGGGCATACTTGCTGAAAAAAATCATGAGGAACATCTATTAAAATACCCGCACCATCACCTGTCTTTCCGTCAGAACTTACGGCTCCTCTGTGTTCCAGGCGTTCTAATATTTCCAATGCTTTATGAATTATATCATTGGATTTTTTTCCTTTTAGACTACATATAAACCCGGCACCACAATTGTCATGCTCAAATTCGGGTAGGTACAAACCTTGTTTTATCAACTTCATAAATTACGGTATTTCTTCAAAAATATTATTTTATTTGAATTATATGTATTCATTTAAAATCTAAACAATAAAAAAATCAACGTTTATCATAAAACGTTAAAATATATGCATTTTTCAATATTTGTGTATGTTAATTTGAGATTATGGTAAAATTACCAAACTTATTATTCCAGCAAAGAATAAAAGGGGGGTGGCGTGCTCTAAAACAGATAAATTAACATAAAAGCATGTAAAACATAAGCTGTATAACAATAATTACATGCGAAATCTTTGATTGACCCCCTTAATTTAAAGGGTTACTTTGTAATTAAAAAGTAGAATTTACTTATTTAGAATACTTCTTGAAATTACTATTTTTTGAATTTCGGAAGTTCCTTCATAAATCTGAGTAATTTTTGCATCACGCATCATACGCTCTACGTGGTAGTCTTTTACAAAACCGTTTCCGCCATGAATTTGTACCGCTTCTACTGTAGTGTCCATTGCTACTTGTGAGGCGTAAAGTTTGGCCATTGCACTGGAGAGATCATAATTCTCATTGTTATCCTTGTCGCTCGCTGCTTTGTACACAAGATAACGTGCTGCTTCTATTTGCGTATGCATATCTGCTAACTTAAAAGCAATTGCCTGATGATTACCTATTTCCGTACCGAAAGCTCTTCGCTCCTTAGCATATTTTTTAGCAAGTTCGTATGCTCCGGCAGCAATACCAAGAGCTTGTGCAGCAATTCCAATTCTACCCCCAGCAAGGGTTTTCATTGCAAATTTAAATCCAAAGCCGTTTTCTCCAATGCGATTTTCTTTCGGAACTTTGACATCATTAAACAATAGGGAATGGGTATCACTACCGCGAATCCCTAACTTATTTTCTTTTGGGCCAATTTCAAAACCCGGCATGCCTCTTTCTACTATAAGGGCATTAATTCCTTTGTGTTTAAGGTCAGTGTCTGTCTGGGCTATGACCAAATATACTGAAGCGGAACTTCCATTGGTTATCCAGTTTTTTGTTCCATTTAAGAGATAATAACCCCCTTTATCAATAGCTGCTGTTTTCTGTGAGGTGGCGTCACTTCCTGCCTCGGGCTCGGAAAGGCAAAATGCGCCTAAAATTTCTCCGGTTGCCAGTTTTGTCAGGTATTTTTGTTTCTGAGTTTCTGTACCAAAATTTTCTAATCCCCAACAAACTAGGGAGTTATTTACGGAAACTATTACAGATGCGGAGGCGTCTATTTTGGAAAGCTCTTCCATCACTAAAACATATGAAAGGGTGTCAAGTCCGCTTCCTCCATACTGTGGGGCTACCATCATACCCATAAAGCCCAGCTCTCCCATTTTCCTGACCTGATCTACAGGAAACTTTTGTGCCTCATCACGTTCAATAACCCCCGGTAACAATTCGGTTTCGGCAAAATCTTTCGCTGCTTGCTGAATCAGTAATTGCTCTTCTGTAAGTTTAAAATCCATAAAACAATTTTTATATAAAGTATAGTCCTACAAATATAGCCCTATGTAATGGAAATAGAATTAATCCAATCTTAATTTAGTTGCAAGTAGGTGTTCCTTTGTTTAATGAATGGTAAAATATTTATGTTCTGTTAGGGAAATACTTTAAATCCAATTCTATATTTTTATATTTGTTTTTAAGGGATTCTATAAGTTCGCAATACTGTAAAAAATTATGAGACAGCAATGAGACTTTCGGATGGTAGTGATAATGATGTTGAGTATTAGGTTTAGAATTACGTCCATAATTTAGAATTAAATGAAAGAACTTTTAAGTATTTACGAAAACAAACAACCTGAAATTATATTTCATTGGAAGGATTCTGAGACAGAAGCAGAGGGATGGGCGGTTATTAATTCACTAAGGGGTGGTGCTGCTGGCGGGGGAACAAGAATGCGCGAGGGCCTGGATTTAAATGAGGTTTTGTCCTTAGCAAAAACCATGGAAATTAAGTTCACCGTGTCGGGACCCCCTATTGGTGGTGCCAAATCAGGAATAAATTTTAATCCTGCAGACCCTAGAAAGAAAGGTGTATTGGAACGTTGGTATAAAGTGGTGGCACCCTTGTTGAAAAGTTATTACGGAACGGGAGGAGATTTAAATGTAGATGAAATTCATGAGGTAATTCCAGTTACAGAAGATGCGGGTGTTTGGCATCCTCAGGAAGGGGTTTTTAATGGTCATTTTAAACCTTCAGAGGCTGATAAAATTAATAGAATAGGTCAATTAAGACTAGGTGTTATAAAGGTTCTTGAAAGTGACAAACATAGTCCCAACCCCGCACGAAAGTATACTGTAGCCGATATGATTACCGGATATGGCGTTGCCGAGGCAGTAAAACATTATTATGCTAATTTTGGTGGTACTGTTGTTGGGAAAAGGGCAGTGGTTCAAGGATTTGGTAATGTAGGTTCCGCGGCTGCTTTTTATTTGGCCCAAATGGGAGCTAAGGTAGTGGGTATTATTGATAGAGCAGGGGGAGTAATAAATGAAAATGGTTTTTCATTTGAAGAGATTCGAACTTTTTTTCTGAATAAAAGGGGAAATACTTTGCTTACAACTAATATGATACCATTTAGTGAAATCAACAAACTTATTTGGGATTTACCTACTGAGATTTTTGCACCCTGTGCTTCTTCAAGATTAGTTTCAAAAGAACAGATTGATTGTATGATCAATTCTGGCTTAGAGGTAATTACTTGCGGTGCAAATGTACCATTTGCTGATAAAGAGATATTTTTTGGCCCTATTATGGAATATACAGATAGTCGGGTTAGCTTAATACCGGATTTTATATCAAATTGTGGTATGGCTCGGGTTTTTGCCTATTTTATGGAAGGAAGAGTAGCTATGGATGATGATTTAATTTTTAATGACACTTCAGAGACTATTAGAAAGGCAATTTTCAATATATTTAACCAAAATTCAACAAGAAGAAACTTGAGCAGTACCGGATTTGAAATCGCATTGAAACAATTAATTTAAACCAACTACTATGGAAACCATTATTGTTATTGTATTTGTTTTGGGTTATTTAGCTATAACCCTAGAGCATAATTTGAAAATAGATAAACTAATACCCGCTTTGGGGATGATGGCCTTGTTATGGGCGATTATAGCACTTAGTCATTTGCCCGTTTTTGAGGTAAATCCAGATTTGCAGGAGCTTGAAGAAGGTTCACTGGAAGGAATATTACTTCATCACCTAGGGAAGACTGCAGAAATTTTGTTTTTTCTATTGGGAGCAATGACCATTGTGGAAATTATAGATTATTTCGACGGATTTTCCACCATTAAAGGATATGTTAAAACTAAGAATAAGAAAAAACTACTATGGATTGTTTCGCTGTTAGCTTTTATCTTATCTGCAATAATTGACAATCTTACTGCAACAATTGTTCTTATTACCATTTTACAAAAGCTCATAAAAGACAAAGAATTAAGACTTTGGTTCGCCGGTATTATTATTATTGCGGCAAACGCAGGTGGAGCTTGGTCTCCAATTGGAGATGTTACCACAACAATGCTCTGGATTGCCAACAAGGTAACGGCTTTGGTTTTAATAGAGCATGTTTTATTACCTTCTATATTTTGCTGTATTGTGCCTACTTTTCTTGCTTCAAGAATGGCAATTTTTAAAGGAGAAATTGCAACAGAGAATGAGGACAATGAAAGACCTAAATCGAAGTACGGCACCACCATGTTTTATTTAGGTTTGGGAGCTATCATATTTGTTCCAATATTTAAAACTGTTACTCATTTGCCCCCTTATGTTGGAATGATGTTGTCACTTGCAGTAGTCGCGGCGTTTGCTGAAATATACAGTTACAGAAAGTTCAGCATCTCTACTGTTCCCGGAGCAGCAGATCACAGTTCCGGTGCGCACCATAGTCCGGTTCACAAATCTCTTTCTAAAATAGAATTGCCTAGTATTCTTTTCTTTTTAGGAATATTATTGGCGGTAGCTGCATTGGAATCTTTGGGAATGCTATTTCATTTTGCGGGAATGTTAAATGAAAATATGCCCGGTCTGGGGACAGAACTGCATTCTACTAAAATCTCTGATCTTGTTGTTCTTCTTTTGGGGGTTGGATCAGCAGTTATCGATAACGTTCCTTTGGTTGCTGCAAGTATCGGTATGTTCCAGGTGGGAACGGATGAACCGGCATGGCATTTTATTGCCTATTCTGCCGGAACGGGAGGAAGTATGCTCATTATTGGATCTGCTGCGGGCGTAGTAGCAATGGGTATGGAGAAGATAGATTTCTTTTGGTATTTAAAGAAAATTGCATGGTTGGCATTGGTGGGATTCTTAGCCGGAGCAGCTGTATTTATTATTCTTCGAAATTTTATTTTAAACACATAATTTAATCGACATAATACCGTTATAACGGCAACTATAATCAAGTAATCTATGTTATTATTTCAAGATCTGGCAAATGAAGCTGAGATGGGGGTTGATGTATCGGAGGAAAAAACACTTTCTGTAATTGATTTGATTGTCAGTGGAGGCACAGGCAGCGTTGTCATTATTGGTATTCTTTTTGTAATGCTTTTTGTGGCATTATACATTTACTTTGAACGTATTTTTGCAATTAAAGCAGCTTCAAAGATTGATAAAAATTTCATGAACCAAATAAGGGATCACATTATTAACGGAAAATTAGAATCTGCCAAAATATTATGTGCACAAACCGATTCACCGGTAGCAAGATTGACAGAAAAAGGTATCTCCAGAATAGGGAAGCCCTTGGATGACATTAATACGGCTATTGAGAATGCGGGTACATTAGAGGTTTATAAATTAGAAAAAAATGTAAGTATTTTGGCTACAGTTGCCGGTGCAGCTCCTATGATAGGTTTCTTGGGAACTGTTATTGGAATGATTTTGGCATTTCATCAAATGGCTAGTAGTGGTGGGCAGGCAGAAATGGGATCATTGGCAGCTGGAATCTACACTGCTATGACAACAACGGTTGCAGGTCTGATTGTTGGAATTATTGCATACATTGGGTATAACCATTTGGTAAACAGAACTGACAAGGTTGTTCATAAGATGGAAGCCAACGCCGTAGATTTCTTGGATTTATTGAACGAACCGATTTAATCTAGCCGTATGAAACTTAAAGGTAGAAACAAAGTTAGCCCGGACTTTAGCATGGCATCCATGACGGACATTGTTTTCCTGTTATTGGTATTCTTCATGTTAACCGCTAACTCGCCAAATGCATTAGATTTACTTTTGCCTAAGGCTAAAGGGAAATCAACAAATACGCAAAATGTATCGGTAAGCATCAATAAAAATTTAGAGTACTTTGTAAATAATCAAAAGATTAACGGAGAATATATAGAAATTGAACTAAAAAAAGCACTAGAAGGTCAGGAGAAACCCACTATTATCCTAAGAGCAGAGGAAAACGTTGCTATCAAAGAGGCA
Organism: uncultured Flavobacteriaceae bacterium; assembly: GCA_964436555.1. Classification (GTDB taxonomy): domain Bacteria; phylum Bacteroidota; class Bacteroidia; order Flavobacteriales; family Flavobacteriaceae; genus Aurantibrevibacter. The sequence continues at coordinate 11,307 of CAYTDS010000040.1, forward strand.
GTAAACGTTATGGATATTGCCAATAGGAATAATTATAAAGTTATTTTGGCAGTGCGACCCAATTAATGTCATTCTTAGACACCCAGCACAAGAAAAAATCATTTACACTTACCACATTGTTGTTAAGTGCGCTTTTGCTTTTGCTTTTTTATATTGGTCTTAGCTATCTAGATCCACCAATTGAAAATGGAATTTCTGTAAATTTTGGAGCCATGGATTTTGGTTCCGGAAATGTACAACCCAAAGAGCTTATTAAAACTGCACCCAAGGAAGAAGTACAGCCGCCGCAGAAGGTAGAAGAAACTGTGAAGGAAATTCCAAAGCAAAAAGTTGAGCAGGTCCTTACCAGCGATGATGTTGATGCTCCGGTAATTCCTCCAAAAAAGAAAGAGGTAAAGGAAACGCCGAAGATCGAACCAAAACCTAAAGAGGAAGTAAAAAAACCGGTTGAAACACCCAAACCGTCACAATCTACCACAGATGCGCTTTCCAGCATTATCAACGGTCCTAAAAACGATGGAACTGCCACTGGAGGTGAAGGAGACGATAAAAGAGCAGGTGACAAAGGACAACCTGATGGCGATCCTTATGCTACTAGCTATTATGGAAGTCCGGGATCGGGCTCCGGAACAGGTGGATTTGGTTTAAACGGTAGGTCTTTAGTGAATAAAGGTAAGGTGCAGCAAGATTGCAATGAGGAGGGTACAGTAGTCGTAAGAATTGTTGTAGATAGGAATGGAAGTGTTGTTAGTGCTGAACCCGGTGTTAGAGGAACAACTAACAATCATCCATGTTTGTTGGAGCCGGCAAGAAAAACTGCTTTTATGCATAAATGGAACTTGGACTCCAAAGCACCCAATCAGCAAGTGGGTTTTGTTGTGGTCAACTTTAAATTGGGCGAATAATTCATGACGTATAGGGAGACCTTGGATTGGATGTATGCCCAACTTCCAATGTACCAACAAACCGGTAAAACGGCCTATACCGGTAAACTAGATCATATCCTAGCTTTTGCCAAGTATTTAAATCATCCAGAAGAGAAGTTTAAAAGCATCCATGTTGCGGGAACCAATGGAAAGGGTTCCAGTAGTCATATGTTGGCTTCTATCCTACAGGAAGCAGGTTACAAAGTCGGATTATATACTTCCCCACATCTAAAGGATTTTCGCGAACGCATAAAAATAAACGGGAAACTCATTAGCCGCAAATTTGTCGTCGATTTTATTCATAATCACGAAGCATTTCTCAATGAGAACAGGTTGTCTTTTTTTGAATTAACAGTGGGCATGGCGTTTGATTACTTTTCGCAAAAAAAGATAGATATAGCCATTGTTGAAGTGGGATTAGGAGGTCGATTGGACTCAACAAATATTATAACTCCGGAAGTTTCCCTGATAACCAACATAGGTTATGATCATATGGATATTTTGGGAAATACATTGACCCTAATAGCCAAAGAGAAGGCAGGGATTATTAAAAAGGGAGTGCCAGTAGTAATTAGTGAATATCAAGAAGAAACGGCAACCGTATTTAAAGCAGAAGCAAATAAAAAGGGAGCCAAACTTGTATTTGCGAGCGAAATTATTGTTCGTAGTCCTAAGGTTGGTCTTATAGGTCACTATCAGTCGAAAAACAGTAAGGGCGTTTTAGCAGTTTTGAGGGAACTAAAAGGATTTCCTGTAACGAACGCACAACTTAAATCTGGATTGGCTAATGTTGTTGAAACTACCGGACTGCTGGGTAGATGGCAAATTTTGAAAACCAATCCGAAAGTTATTTGCGATACTGCGCATAATTGGGACGGATTAGCTCTTGTTACGAAACAAATACAAGAGGAAAAATTTAAAACCTTACATGTGGTTTTGGGATTTGTAAAGGATAAAAAATTAGAAACAATTTTACCTTTATTCCCTATTAATGCTATTTATTACTTCTGTTCTCCCAAAATTTCAAGAGGGTTAGATGCGAAGTTGTTAAAGGCAAAGGCTACTAATTTTGGACTTGATGGAAAAGTATATAGTTCTGTAAAGAACGCTTATAAGGCGGCATCGAAAAACGCAGATATAACTGATTTGATATTTATAGGGGGTAGTACTTTTGTTGTGGCAGAAGTGCTTTAATCTTTTCTTCTTTTTTCTTTTGGGTAATGAAAAACTATTCTATATTTGCACTCGCTTATAAGAAAAGCAAAAAAATTACCTGAAAAATTGAAGATTATCACGGGCTCTTAGCTCAGCTGGTTCAGAGCACCTGCCTTACAAGCAGGGGGTCACTGGTTCGA
>CAYTDS010000041.1:0-13575 GCA_964436555.1 uncultured Flavobacteriaceae bacterium
CATTTTACCGAAAAACCACCTAAAGGCGAGATTGTAATCGTGGTTGGGGGGAAGAGGCAGACTTGATTTTAGTTATTAAGTTGTATTTTTGATTTCATATAAGAAATTTACATATGGGGACAAAAAATCATATCACAACCAAATGGTTAGGCAAGATGGCCTTTGAGAGCAATAATACCTCCGGCCTGAATTTTAAAATTGATGCCAGTCCTGAAGATGGAGGCGAAGGAGACGGATTTCGACCTAAAGCCTTAATGCTCTCTGCTTTGGCAGGTTGCTCAGGTTTAGACATTGCCATGTTAATAAAGAAAATGAAGTTAGAGGTCACCGATTTTCATATAGAAACTATCGCCAATCTAACAGAGGAGCATCCCAAGTATTATGACGCCGTTACGGTAGAGTACCATTTTCACGGATCCAATTTAAATGAAGATAAATTGAAAAAGGCGGTAGACCTCTCCGTAGAAAAATACTGCGGCGTTATGGAAATGTTTCGAAGGTTTGCGGATTTGAAGATTGAAACTGTTTTTCATTATAGTTAAAAAGTTCAAGTGCAAGTTCAAGCACAAGTTCAAGCGCAGGATGTGAATAAGTAAAAAAGAATGATAGAAAAGAAATTCGACTTAGAAGATCGGTTAGTTGATTTTGCTTCTTATATTGTTTTGTTTTGTAAGGACTTGCCAATGGATATAACCGGGCAATATCATGGCAATCAGTTGTTGCGGTCTGCGGGTAGTTCAGCCTTAAATTTTGGAGAAGCGCAAGGCACACATTCCGGAAAGGATTATATTAATAAGGCAAGTATTAGTTTGAAGGAGTTAAAGGAATCTAGAGTTAACCTAAAAATTCTGTCTAAAGTAAATTATGGAGATGAAACAAAGAGAATCCAGTTACTAGATGAATTAGAACAGTTAATAAAAATTATAGCAACGATAATTAAGAACAAAAACCAATAGCCGCAAGCATCATTTTTTAATCTTGAACTTGATTCTTGAACTTGATTCTTGAACTTGAACTTGATTCTTGAGCTTAATTTATACATAAAATAATACCCTCCATGCGCTGGACCATAAAGCCAATACCGGAAACACACAAAATAGCCAGCTTGGCCGCTGATTTGCAGGTAGAACCTTTGGTCGCAACCTTATTATTGCAAAGAGGTATTGAAACTTTTGAAGATGCCAAAAAGTTTTTTAGACCGCAGTTGACCGATCTTCACAATCCCTTTTTAATGAAAGATATGGATTTGGCGGTGGCCCGGATTGAAAAAGCCATTGCAAACAACGAAAACATCTTGGTTTTTGGGGATTATGATGTGGACGGTACCACCGCGGTAGCCTTAGTTTCTTCTTACTTATTGACAAAATATCCTAATGTGGCAACCTATATTCCGGACCGATATAACGAGGGTTATGGAATTTCGGTTCAGGGAATCGACTTTGCTGAAGACAATGGTTTTAGGTTAATTATAGCGTTGGACTGTGGTATTAAAGCTATCGACAAGGTTGCATATGCTGTTAGAAAAGGAATAGATTTTATCATTTGTGACCACCATCGCCCTGGAGAACACTTGCCCGAGGCGGTTGCAATTTTAGACCCGAAAAGAGACGATTGTACCTATCCCTATGATGAGCTCTGCGGCTGTGGAGTGGGTTTTAAATTAATTCAGGCACTTGCTGCCCAATATGGTGAAACTATTGAAGATTTAATCCCTTATCTTGATTTGGTAGCTACCGCTATCGGTGCCGATATTGTTCCAATTACGGGAGAAAATAGGGTGTTGGCTTATTACGGTTTACAGGTAATCAATTCAAATCCGCGGGTTGGTTTTAAGGCTATTATCAATCAAATAAAAAAACAAGAACTTACCATCACCGATGTGGTTTTTATTATAGCACCACGTATCAATGCTGCAGGGCGAATGGAGCATGGGCAACATGCGGTAAATTTACTAACCGAAACCAATTTGGAAAGAGCACAAGAATTTGCCGTTGGGATTGAACAATTTAATTTGGACCGCCGTAGTCTGGATCAGGAAATTACTAGGGAAGCCTTGTTGCAAATTCAGGAGAATAATGAAGAAGAAGGATTTACCTCGGTGGTTTATAATGAAAACTGGCACAAAGGGGTCATAGGCATTGTCGCTTCCCGACTTACAGAAACCTATTACCGTCCAACTCTGGTATTTACCAAAAGCGGAAATAAACTGGCTGCCTCCGCCCGTTCTGTAAAGGGGTTTGATGTTTATAATGCGCTGGAGGGCTGTGCGGATTGTATTGAGCAATTCGGCGGACATAAATATGCAGCCGGACTTACCTTATTGGAAGAGCAATATGAGACCTTTAAAAAGCAATTTGAAAAAGTGGTTTCGGAAACCATTGATCCCAGATTGTTAACTCCTGAGATTTCGGTAGATGCTTTGATAAACCTAAAGGATATTACTCCTAAACTACTGCGTATTATAAGACAATTTGCACCTTTCGGTCCGGGCAATATGACCCCGGTTTTTATGGCTGAGCGCCTTACAGACACGGGCTACGGTAAAGGGGTAGGGGAAGAAGAAAAGCATTTAAAACTGACGGTGAAACAACATGATTCAGAGGCCATCGGAGCTATTGGTTTTAATTTGGGAGATAAACTTGAGTTGACTGTAGACAAGAAACCTTTTGATGCCGTTTTCTCCCTAGATGAAAATGAATGGCAAGGTACTGTTAGTGTGCAGTTGAAAATTAAAGATTTGCGGTAGTATTTCTACTGGGATGTTCTCACAAAAAAAAGGCCAAAGTACAAATGCAATCTGGCCTCCACTACAAAAACTAACTCAACTTAAATCGGTTTTATCCAGAGTAGTGGTTTCCATCGTGCTTTTTCTTTAAGAACCAGCATGATGTTGATGGTAAATAATCCCCCCGTCTGCAACAATTCCCCTATTTCATCTGCCTCTAAAAACAAATGGAATAAGAAAATATGCAGGGTTATGGGCAACAAAAACAATGCTCCTATAAATCCTGTTCCCTGAAGAAGAACCAATATCCCAAAAATGAGTTCGCAAATGCCCAACACCTGCCAGAAATATCCGGTTTGTTTTGCCCCACTGATGTACAATATTTTCTGCAAGGTGCTTTCTTTTTCCGGAGCCTTGAATTGTTCTGCTTTTTCCACTACCTCTTTGGGAGTAGGAATTGGATTTTGAAATTTTTGAATTCCACCGTAGACCATCATACCTCCAAGAATCAACCGGAGAACGATGAATAGTATGTTAACAGACTTTTTCATTAGTTCAGAGAGGTTTCCCCTTCATTGGGATTATACACGTAATTGAAAGTGTAGAAACGAGCCTCATCTACAAAACCATCCGGTTCGGCAGGAGCGTCTTTGTAGTAGCTCAGAATTTCAACTTTGGCATATTTTCCATCGTGCGTACGGATTACCAGAATCTTTCCCGGAATGGGATTCACCAGATTAGTCTGCGGACTATAATTATACCACCCATTGTCACTACCTGTTGGGATGGCAAAAGAAGTTGCTGCGTCTTGGAGAAAGTTATATGCTGCTGCATCAGTAACACTTGCAAATGTTCCTGTAGCTATTGCGGCTCCGGCGGCTCCGTTTCTTGCAGGCTCATCGGTTGTTCCTGTTGCTACCCCTCCATTAACAGCAATAGTAGTACCCCGAAAGGCAATGTCCCATTCGGTTTCACTGGTAGTAGTGGCTCCTGTGGCAAAGCTGAATTTAGTAAAAGGACCTCCTACCGGTTGTCCTTGTCCGCCCGTCTGGGGTGCAGGTAAATTGCTAATGGTATTACTTTCTATGGGATCTAATGGGGATTGACCATCATCATCGCTGTTGCAGGCCATAAAAGTGGTTAAGACGAAGGCTAGTGTAAAAATTTTAAAAGTTGATTGCATACGATAAAATTTAGAAATTAATATTAAGTTTAGTAAAGAGTTGTATCCCGGGAAGCCCGGGAATATTGTTTGTGTCGGTATAATCAAAGAGATTATTTGCTCCTAATTGCAGGTCGTATCTATCGGAAAAGGATTTATTTAGCGTAACATTTACCAAGGCGTATCCATCAACAAAAGAGGTGTCGTAGGTGTCCAGAATGCCGTTACCGTTACCATCGAAAAGCCCATATTTACTGCGATAATTGATTCGGAAGTTAGCGTTGACCTTCCATTTGGGGATGTCATAAAAGAGTTTAAAGTTTGCCGTATGACGTGAACGGTTGATAAGACCAAAATAATCGGAGGAGCTTAACCGTACCGTCTGTAGGGTTTTTGGATCTCGGGCAAATACCTCGTCCCGTGTTATAGCAGCCTCTTTGTCCTTATCCCTTGCAAACAGCAATTGATAGCCTGCGGAAAGGGTAAGGTTGTTGGTAACAGTGTAGCTGGAGTTGAACTCAGCACCTGTGGTGTAAATGCGGTTAAAATTGACATAACTAAAAACATTTTGTCCATTTGTCTTGCGAGCAACGATACGTGTGTCAATCAGATTTTTAAAATCATTTCTAAAGAAGTTGATCTCAGTCTTTAATTTTTTGTAGGTATGTACTGCACCAAGATTATATCCAACGGAGCTTTCGGGCTCTAAAGGGGTATTGAGTTCAGAAAAATCAAAGAGAATTTCGGTGAGCTGACCTTGCTGTTCCAATTCTTGAATTTTTTCTACAGCTACATTATAACCCAGAACAGAATATCCCACAGCTGAATTCATAAAATCGAAGTACAACTGCCGAAAATCAGGAGCTTTAAAACCGTAGCCTACTGAGCCCTTAAGAGAAATAGCAGGACTGATGCTATAATGGGCTGAAAATTTAGGACTTAATTGGGAGCTGTATTCACTATGATGATCAAAGCGTGCTCCCAATATGAGATTTAGTTTTTCTAAGGGATGAAAGTCGTATTGGGCATAGATATATTGGGAATCGAAAACCACTCTTTCATCGAAAAAGGTGCGGTCTAAATTTTCATGATTGTATCCCAACCCAATAGTTATGGTCTGTTGGGGTGAGAAACTATAGATTCCTCTGATTTCAGGACGCACTAATTTCTGGTTGAAATCGCTTTCACTTAAAACGGTATTGGAAACCGGACTTTGCAAAAACTCGGTAGCTTTGTAATTTGTTTGGTAGAACTCATACTGTAAGCTTAACCGCTCATTTACCGTATGGTCTAAACGACCGTGAAGATTAAATTCATTAATATTACTATCTCCTTCGTATAATTCGTTATCTACAAATACAGTCGCATCTTGTTTTTGATTATAAAGTCTTCCAGAGGTATACATTTTTAATCGATCAGAAAAGGAATACCATACTTGTGGGTGCACGGTATAGTTATGGAATGGACTCACGGTTTGTCCCGGAGTATCAGGGGCTAAATCATAACCTTGGCTATGCAAGGAATTTGTAAAAATGGAGTAGCCCAATTTTTTAGTTTGCTGATTTAGGTTGATGTTGGCATCGTGAGTGTTAAAAGAGGCAAAACGATAAGAAGTATTTCCATTTAATTGAGCCTCTGAAGGGTTTTCGGTAATAATATTGATTACACCACCCAAAGCTTCGGAGCCGTAAAGACTGGAAGATGGACCTTTTACTACTTCGACTTGTTTAATGTTGCCAACGGTTAGTCGACTTAAATCAAAATTTCCGGATGATCTTCCTACCAGAGGCACTCCGTTTATTAAAATCAAAATATAATCAGAGGCTATGCCTTGAATTTGCACTCCGTCAAATCCACTTTCATCACTAACTGTGATAATCCCAGTTTGTTCATTTAGAATCTCGTTAAGACGAATCACTCCGGTGTTCTGAATTTGCCTTTTAGAAATTATAGTAACTGGAAGCGGAATGTCCGATAGTTGTCTTATGGTTCGCGTTGCTGTGACAACAACCTCATCCAGAGATTGAGTTTGAATGCTATCTACCGCTTCTTGAGCTTGAAGTACAGAAAGACTGCACAGAAAAGCAACAAGCGCCGATAATTTATTTAGAAGCATTCTTAATAATTTTTGACAAATATATTAGTTATTTTTATTCAATCTAAATAAAATTTATATTTTTGTCCTAATAAGAAGAAATAACTTAAAAGCACTTTATGATGAAAAAAACTATTGTATTACCTATCCTTCTTTTATTAGTATTTTTTGAAATGCAGTCGCAATCCGGCAAAAAGCAACAAGATATTTCCTCAATTAAGGACATGTGCGGTTGTTATGAGATTGAGTTTAAATACACAGAAACCTTTGCGCCGGATACCGCTTATACCAAGCATCCTGATTACAAAACAACCGCCTTGGAATGGGCAGAATTGATAACTAATAGCGATCAAAAATTAGCTATTCAGCATTTATTGGTTATCAATGATACTATGATAATTAAACATTGGAGACAAGATTGGGAATATGAGAATCAGAAGGTGTTTTATTATGATAAAGACAATAACTGGGTTTTTAAAACCTTACCAAAAGAGCAGGTAAAAGGGCAATGGACACAGAAGGTATTTCAGGTAGATGACAGTCCTCGGTACTCGGGCTCAGCCACATGGGTACATGCAGATGGCAAAAATTATTGGGAAAATAAAGCGGATTCGCCACTACCAAGAAGAGAACATACCAAAAGATCTGATTATAATGTAATGGTACGGGGAAATCGTCAGGAGATTACCGATTTCGGCTGGATGCATGAACAGGATAATGACAAAATAATTAGGACACCCGGAAAGGAAGATATCTTGCTTGCACAAGAGAAAGGATATAATAGCTACACCAAAGTTGCAGATGAAAAATGTAAAGCGGCAAAAATCTGGTGGAACAAAAACAATACATTTTGGGCTAATGTACGGAGTTCATGGGATGAAGTGTATAACCATTCCGGAAATTTGACGCTTTTAAAACAAGTAGAAGGAAAACCGTTATTTATGCATTTAGATTCGCTGCAAAAGAATGAAGGAAGTAAGCAGGAGATCCACAAGGTAATACAACAATTTGTACAAAAAACACCGGAATCTAATACAGCAGGAAAATAATCATCTGGAAAGAAAGACCATTAAAGCGTTATTGAGCAACTTGTTTTAAATTAATCCAATGGAAGACATCAACGCAATTTATCACAACCCTTTCGGAATTGCATTTCAATGGAAACGGAATACAACAAAGGATATTCATAAAGTACAACTAGTTTTCCGAAATACCGGACTTTTGCTTACACTTCCGGAGCTACATCAATTTCTAAAAAATATTAAATGCACCATGGGTAGTACTACATTATGTTCAGATTGTTCTAACAATGAAAACTGTCGCGCTTTATTAATAGATACTCCTGCACCTCAAGTTTCTCTTGCCGTAAATCAAAAGGAATTGCATGGCATTTATGATTTGGTTGAGGGAACCTTATTTCAGCTAAATCTGGACAATTATCTGGGTAATATTTGCAAGGCTTAAAGGTTATATTTGTGTAGCGAAAGCTTCTTCCCATCAAAAACGGCATAGGTAAAATAGGTAATCCAATCTCCTAAATTTACATATGTCGATTTTTCATTTAATGCAATCTCCAAAGGCAAGTGTCTGTGACCAAAAACAAAATAATCGTAATGCTGCTGTTCCAATTTACGTTTGGAATAGCTCACTAACCATTCCTTATCTTCACCTAAAAATTGAATATCCCCATCCCCGGATATCAATTTGTTTTTAACCGATAAGTATTGGGCCAATTTTACACCCAAATCCGGGTGCAGCCAACGAAAAAACCATTTGGCTACTGGATTGGTAAATACTTTTTTCATCCGTTTATAGCCTTTATCATGCGGCCCCAAACCATCACCATGACCAATAAAAAAAGAGGTATCATTAAAGCTAAACTGTTGCGGTTTATGAAAAACAGTGATATGTAGTTCCTCTTCAAAATAACCGTCCATCCAAAGATCGTGATTACCAACAAAATAATAAATGGGGATACCAGCATCGCTCAGCTCTGCTAATTTCCCTAAGGTGCGGGTAAAGTATTTTGGAACAACGGTTTTATATTCAAACCAAAAATCAAACAGGTCTCCTAAAAGAAAGATGGCTCCGGCATCTACTTTTATGTCATCTAGCCACTGCACAAATAATTTTTCACGTGGGCGACTTTCAGTCTGCCCTGGAGCACCCAAATGGTTGTCGCTAGCAAAATAGATTTTTTTGTCGCTTGGCAGTTGCATGGTTTTCATTGAAAGTAAATATACAGAAAAAGTAGGAACGCCATTTTAACAAAGATTAAGGTAGTACCCAATGTAATAATTCCCCCTTTGGGGATTAGGGGGGCATTGGGGCTAAGGGGCTATGTTTTTAATTATCACTGGCATACCACTCTGCAAAGGACGTCTCGGTCTCCTGAAGTTTTAAGGAATGCAACTGAATATGTTGTGGTAATCGAGCCTTTATTTTAGCGGCAAAATCAATAACCATATTTTCGCTAGTGGGCTGGTAGTCGGCCAAAATCACGTTGTGTCCCCTGTCAATTAATTCTTGTGCCAAGGCAACATGCGGTGTGTTCTTATTAAAGACCGTGGCATGGTCAAACGTATCTACAATTTCTTCCTTTACAATCTTTTTAAGATCACCAAAATCGATTACCATCCCCAATTTTACATGTTTTGTGTCGGTTATAGGGATTCCAATCACCGTGACCGACAAGCGATAACTATGGCCATGAACGTTTCGGCATTTGCCATCGTAACCATACAGTGCATGTCCTGTTTCAAAACTAAATTGCTTGGTAATTCTTATGTTACTCATAAAATGGATTTGACTTGCAAAAGTAAGGATTCTTGAGCAACGAAACCATATTTGAGCTACATTTGCCCGCTGTCTAAATGGCACTCTTGTGGCAGAACTTTTTGAACAACTGGACTTTGTTGAAAATCCTTTGTATGAACGGATAATCAATGATTTGCTGGATCAGCAGTACAGTATTGTGGACGATTTTTTTTCTCCGGCCGATGTCGAAACACTTCGCAATGCTTTGCTTGATAAATATGAAAAAGATCAGTTTAAAAAGGCAGCCATTGGCAATGGCGGCAATACTCTTATTGAACGAGCTATTCGGGGCGATTTTATTTTATGGATTGATGAAAGAGTAGATGAAACTGCGGAGAAATTGTTTTTCAGCCGGGTGAATAATCTGGCCAACTATTTGAACAAGACTTGCTTTCTGGGTATCATGTACAGGGAATTCCATTATGCTTTGTACCCTGAGGGAACCTTTTACAAAAGGCATTTGGATACTTTTCAAAATGATGACCGCCGAAAATTATCCATGGTGTGTTACCTTAATGATACGGACTGGCAGCCCGAAGATGAAGGCGAGTTGGTATTATATATAAACGAAAACGGAATTGAACTTTCAAAAAAGATTCAACCATTTAGTGGCCGGATGGTTATTTTTGAAAGCCAAGTGTTGGAACATGAAGTAAAATCTGCCAAAAGAGATCGCTTGAGCATTACAGGCTGGTTAAAAACCCGTTGAAAATTAACGCTTAAACTTTCGGTTGTTCCTAAATCGATTTACAAAATAAACGACGCCCAGTACAAGGACTAAAAGTGGGAAAATAAAGTTTCCGTTGAGAAATTGAATAAAATCCATTTGTAATTAAAAGTAAAAATATAATCCATTGATAACATAAAGCGAGCAGTATTATTATACTTTACAATAATTTGAGAAAACTCATTGTGTTTAAAAGACGTTATTCTTACTAAATTTTCGGGTTAATTTAGGGTCAAAATTAATATACTGTAGGTGTTTTTCCATGGACTACTGAAATCCTTCCACATAGCGTAATCTGTCTCTCCGTTATTAAAATATTCTCCTGTAAATGGATTGAACCAAACAACATCTAATTTTTTATTCTTTGGCTCGGGTAAAACCACATTAACCTGAAAATTATCAGAGGGAATCAAATATAAAAAAAGATCTTCTCCGTTGGTTAAGGGATAACCGCTGGAGGCAAAGTTGTCATCACCGATTCGGCTGTTGGTAGTAAGTTTTTGCTTAGTAGGATATAATTCATGATAGGAGTACCTTGTAAAAAATTCTTCCAAGTATTTGTAGTATTCGAACTTTGGTTTTTTGATTACCAAAGGGGAATCCATAGGGTCATAGACAACGATATTCCAAGAAGTATCTTGCCAGTAATACGTGCTATAAAGACCGGCAAAAAGATTTTGATAATTACGGATTAGACAAGCTTCGGGATTTACATAATTTCCTGTGAAAGAGAGGTATGGGCCTTCTTCATAGCCCCCATGCTCTATGTTCATTACAGGCTTATCTTGGTGTTTAAAGTAGGTATCCACACTAGAGGAATAGAGATCCGAACGCCAATTTTGAACCGATATAAAATCAACCTTATCCGGTTCTTGTCTACAATACTCATAATCGTGTACCGTAACAAGGTGTTTAAATGCATCATTTTTTCGAATTCTTTCAATTCTTTCATTGATGTATGGAATATCGCACCTGCCATAGTCTAGCGCTTCTTTAGAAACATCCCAAATTACATTGGGAAAAGCCTGATACCGCTTTATGACATAATCGAAATAACGATTGTCTGCTTCCGAATACATAGAAGGCCAATTTACCTTCTTATTCCAGACATATATCATAATATGTGCCTGAATACCATTTTGGTTTAAGTGCTCAATAACATTATCAAAGTGATTAAAGAAATTCAGATTTAAAGAATTAAAATTAGGATATTGGTTATTTCCTTCGAAGATGGAATAGTCAGGTTTTCCATAAAAATATTCTTCGGGTACATTTTCGGCAATTTCCCAACCTACATCATAGGCGTAAACGTTCATTACTACTTGATTAAATCCATTGTTTTTTACCTCAGTTATGATTTTTTCTGTTTTTGGGATTCCTTTTTTGTTACCATAGTCCAACGCAAAAAGCCAGTCCAGTTCAAATGCAAGGGCAAAATAAGGGTCACCGTTTGCATATTGAAACTTGTTCGGGTTTTCCTTGTCAACGATAACCATTCCCAAGACCTCTGGATTTTCATTTTCCTTAAATGAGATAGAACCCTTTTTTCCTGATAATTCAGGAACGGTAGAGTAAGTTTCAAAATCCCAAACCACCGATTGGCTACTAGAAAATCTGACGATATATTTCCCATCACCGTTATAAAAACCGGGAATGCTTAATGTGGTTCCGTTTTTGTCTTTAAAAGTAGCGCCAAAATGAAGATCAAATGAATTTGAAGTAGGTGAAGCAGTTGTTTTAAAGGTAATATCAATTGGCTCATTTATTTTGCCAATTATTGTAAGATTGTTTTTATAACTAATTTTTGACTGTGAAAAGCAATAGGAATAAATAAAAAAGGGAAGCAATAGTAAAAGAAGAAGACGTTTCATAATAGTTCTTAGGTGATTTTATATTTACAACAACTAAAACTTAAGATTTAAAGGCAGCCAGCGCTTTTCTGGTAAACTCAGACAAAACTAATTTACCAGTAATTTCTGCCCGCTCCAACAGAAGGGAGTCCCAATGCCCGGTATTTTGCCATAGCACTTTTTTCCATTCTTCAAGGGCCTCTGGATTATAAGAAGCCAGCTTTTCAGAGAAAAATTTCAGTTCCTTATCCATTTCTTTCAAACTTTCAAAAACCTTGGCATAAAGGCCCTTTTGTTGAGCCCAATACGCATTCTTCCATTCGGTAGGGGCAAGCGACATTTCAGACAGTGCTGCTATCCCAATTTTCCTTTCCACTGCCGGTGCAATAACCAAAGGAGCTATACCAATGCTAAGCTCGGAAAGTCTTATAGCTGCTGCATCCGTTGCAAAAACATAATCACAGGCTGCAAGGAGTCCAACTCCACCACCGACAGCTTTTCCTTGAACACGACCGACTATGATCTTCTTACAGTTACGCATCGCATTTATCAGGTTAGCAAAACCGCTAAAAAACACTTTGCCTTCTGCAAGCGTAGATACCGCCATGAGTTCATCAAAAGAAGCACCTCCGCAAAAAGCACCATCTCCTTCCGATTTTAAAACAATTAAGGTAATGGTATGGTTTTCGGAGAGTTTTTGGAATTCTGATGTCAACCGTTCCAGAAGTTCCAAAACAAAGGAATTACTTGCCGGATGGCCAAATTCTACAGTCGCAATCTTTTGATCAATTTTAGTATATAAACTTCCACCTGGTCTGGTTGTTGCCATTTCATAATCTTTTGTTTAAAATTAAACCTTTTGCAATAGCGGACGAAATTTTCTTCGGAATTTCCATACCAATGCGGCTGCTCTAATTCCCATCCAAATAAGTAAGGAAATCCAAATACCACGGAGTTCCCACCCTATATATTTTAACAGAAACAAGGTGGGGATAAACCCTAAAAAAGTAGCCAGTAATAATAGATTACGAAGGTATTTCATTTCTCCCAGACCTTTAAAGGTGCCGTCTAAGACAAATGCCACCGTATTGATTGGTAATCCTAAAATCAAAATAAAAAAGAAACTAGAGAAGCTTTCCAGAACACCACTGTCATTAGAAAACAAACGTCCTATGGGGCCATAAAACAGAAAGCCCAGTACAATCAATCCCAGACAAACCAGCATAGCGTAGCGCATGGTTTTTTTGACCAAAACCCAGAGGCCATCAAAATCCTTAGCGCCCAGAAGTCGACCTCCCATGACATTCCCGGCGGTGGCATAGCCATCGATAAAGAAAGCCGTAAACAACCAAAGGTTTAAGGCAATCGTATGGGCGCCAATAAAACGGGGACCTAAATCTGTAGCTTCTCGAACGGACAAGATTAGGGCGGTATTAAGGGCAAAAGAGCGCACAAAAAGGTTTAGACTCATGACTATTAATCTCCCCAATTCGGGATGCACAGGGAGTTTAAGTCGCCAGCTTATATCTGTTTTTAAAATCAGGAGAAAAAAGGCCATTAATGCCATAACCAACTGCGCAATAAGGCTGGCCCATCCTGCTCCTTCCAAATACATAGGCTCAATAAACCCTTCAACGCCATAGACAAAGGCAAAGTCCAGCCCAGCGTTTAAAACTGCACCCGTAATCGCAATAATCATAGGCCAATAGGTATTTTGTAATCCTTTAAAAATACCAAATATGGCGAAGGTGAAAAGGGTAAGTGGGAAGCCCCAAACTCGAATGGCGTAGTAGGAAATACATAATTCCAAAATTTTCCCCGAGGCATTCATTAATCTAAAAATATCCTCAATAACAAATACGGTTGAGAATAAAAGGATAAGACTTACCAGAATGTTTAAGGCAATGGCTTGTACAGGTAGCGTTTTGACTTCCTCTAATTTATTCGCCCCTAAATACTGCGAAATTATAGCGGATATGGCACTTTGAGTCTGACCCAATATCCAGATGAGCATCGAAATAAATGAACCAACTATTCCTGCGGCTGCCAGTGATTCCAGCCCGTTTGCAGGGATGTTGCCAACAATAGCCGTATCCGTTAAGGACAGCAAAGGTTCTGCGACTCCCGCAATGGTGGCCGGAATAGCTATTCTGTTAATGTTTTTAAAGCTTATAGCAGTTTTCAAGCAGCAGGAAGATT